>JALYYM010000396.1 GCA_030946565.1 Bacteroidota bacterium
CTCGTTTTACCAAGAAATCAATTTAATGAAGATTACCTGCAGGTTTGCAGTGAAGAAGGGATTTTTTGTATAAGGGGAAATGAAACCTCCTGGCTGTATAAGCCACGTACTGAAAGGAAGGAAAGCCTGTTCCGACGTGCATTTCGGCTGATAGACGCTTATGTGAATATTTCCGGCCATAATTGCTATGATGATGATTTTTTGAAAAAACACATTCCCATTAATATTCCTTCAAGCCGGTTTCTGAGGCCTTTCTCAAAAAAATTAAGAAGCCTGGATGGGCTTCATTTACGAAGAATAAAATCAGGTATGAAGCATGCTGCAAAAAATGGATTGACATATCATTTGTGGTGGCATCCGCATAATTTTGGCGTCAACCGGCAGGAAAATTTTTTATTTTTAGAAAAAATATTAGAATATTATAAGGACTTGAATCGTACATATAATTTCCAGAGCTATACCATGTCAGCGTTAGCCGAAACTTTTTTGAAAACTAATAATAAAAATGACTACAGAACAAATAAGAAACTTAGCAATAAAGAGACATAATATTGATGCTAACCATTTCCAGGAAACCTACAGTGGCCTTAATAATTCTAAAAAATCGAAAGTATTTCTATATGGCAGGAATATGGTGCTTGAGGAATTGGAAATAGTTCTCAACACTTTGCCTTTAGGAAGTAAAATACTGGACATAGGCTGTGGCACAGGCCACTTAACCAATTGGATAAAGCAAAAAGGATTCGAGGTTTACGGGCTTGAGCCTTCGCAGAACATGTATGAATACGCGGTAAGTAATTTTCCGGAAATCGATATTCAGCAAGGCATATCGTCTGACATGCCTTATCCTGATAATTTTTTCGATTTGATTGTATTATTTGAGGTAATGAGATATCTTGATAAAAAGGAAAATGTTGCTACCTACAATGAGATGTACAGGGTGATGAAAAAGAATGGTTCATTTTTCCTGACGCAGGTAAATTTATTCTCGTCAGATTTCTATTATTTTTTTCACAACTTAAAAAGCATTTACTCAAAAATCACAAATAAGGTGCATCATCATTGCAACTTTACTACTCCGGCCATGCAGAAATCCATTGCACAAAAAGCAGGGTTCTCAAACATAAGGACTATTGGCCGCATGTCAGGCAGCATCAGGCTTTTTTATAAATTTGGGAATGCTATAGGCGAAGCATATAAAAAATTTATCTCTAAAATGTCAAAGCAACGATATACTAAATCTGCCGGTAAATCACTTGCCGGGCACCTGATAGTAACAGGAACCAAATAACACTTTACATAAATTGGCGTAATTTTTTACAATACCTTGCCAGGCATATCCTGTTTTAATTGCACGATAAAAAAAATATACTTTTTATTTCTTATGATGGGATGACTGACCCGCTTGGCCAAAGCCAGGTGATTCCTTACCTGGTGGGGCTTACAAACTACGGTTACCGCTTTACAATATTGAGTTGTGAGAAGCCGGCAAGATTTAATTCCAATAAAAAATATGTTGAAGATATACTAAGGCCTTTTCCAATAAAATGGGTTCCCATTTCTTATCATAAAAATCCTCCCGTGTTTTCATCTGTGTATGACGTAATGCGTTTGCGGCTGCAGGCAAAGCGGCTTCACAGTTTAGAAAAATTTGACATGGTACACACACGGGCAGGCTTACCCGCTTTGATAGGCGTATGGATGAAGAAAAAAATGGGTGTAAAATTTCTGCATGATATAAGAGAATTTTATGCCGATAGCCGCATAGATGGAGGTATATGGAATGCTGATAATTTTTTTTATAGAAAAATTTATAATTTTTTCAAAAGAAAAGAAGAGGAAGAATTAAAATATTGCGATGCAATAGTTTGCCTTACATATGCCGCCGAAAAAATTATTCGCCAGTTAGATGAATACGATAAAAATATTCCCCTCGAAGTGATTCCCTGTAGCGCAGACCTTGATCTTTTTGATCCGGAGAAAGTGAGTGATGAAGTAAAAAATAAATTAAGACAAGATTTCAATATCCATAAAAATGATTTCATTGTGAGCTATCTCGGTTCATTAGGCGGTTGGTATATGACCGATGAAATGCTGCAATGCTGCAAAAAGATTGCTGATATAATTCCTGCGGCAAGGTTTTTATTTATAACTCCACATAAGCAGGAAGTTATTTTTGATGCGGCAGCAAAGTTTGATATTGACCTAAACAAAATTATAGTTACACATGCAAAGAGACATGAAGTGCCACCGTATTTATCTTTAAGTAACTACTCAATATTTTTTATAAAACCTTGTTATTCCAAAAAATCCTCATCACCTACAAAGCATGGAGAAATAATGGCAATGGGGGTTCCCGTGGTTACGAATAAAGGCGTGGGCGACGTAGCTGATATTGTTGCCAAGTATCATTCTGGTATTGTTTTAGAGCACTTAAATGAGCAACACTTTGTGATTGCTGCAATGAAAATATCCAAAGAAATTTCTGAAAGAGCTGCTATAAATGGAACTGAAATCCGGGAAGGAGCAAGAGAGTATTACGACCTCGATAAAGCCGTAAAGAAGTACAAAAAAATTTACGATGAAGTTTTATTAACGTAAATTATAATTTCTTTCCAACAGCGTGATAGTAAGGAATACCGGGGCTTACCACAATATCGGCTAAGCCAGATTGTTGCATCATGTCTATAATTTGTTCTTTAGAAAATCGCTGTTCGAGTCTCGTGCCAAAGCGATCCAGTGCATCATTCCTGATAATGAAAAAAGTCTTGTTTTGATAGTAGCTCAAAGGCGTTGCCTTCGCAAACTTCTTTAGCCCAATGGCAGAAAAAAATCTTCCAAGCAATACAAGCGGCATATAAATTACAATTGCAAGTATATCACACACTATTTTTTTAGTATTATTAGGAAGCTTGCTAACTAATATTCGGGCCGTGTTTACTATGCTGAATAATGCTTTAAACAGAACGCCTCTTTTGTCCAGGTCGTAATACAAGTAAACATAAAAGTGCCCGCCCTTTTTTATCTTTTTTACGCAATCCTTCAAGGCTTGCTGCGTGTCGGGAATGTGATGTAGCACGCCTATGCTCATGCCGAAATCAAATGTTTCATCAGCAAAAGGAAGTGTATCAACAGAAGCTTTTGTGAGCCTTACATTTTCAACATCCTGCAATAATTTATCTGCAGCAAAAATTGCGTTGCTTGGATCAATGGCTTCAATAAAGCCGGCCTTTGTTGAAAGATATTTAGTCCAGCGACCGGTTCCACAGCCGATATCCAGCGCATAAGTTTGCGGGTTAACCATTCTTTCATCAATAATATCAAAGTATTCTTCTGCAGCTTCGTTAATACTTTTGTCGGTGAATTGGCTAAATTTCAACCATTCTTCGCCAAACTCCTCCACTACTTTTTTATCAATGTTTTTTCCATCAATATTAAAAATATTTATCCTCCTGCCCTTCGATTGAATTACCTGGTCTGGCTGCCTTGAATAACTGCTCTTCAAATTCATTAGATGTCTTTTTTTCCGGCGCAAAAATAGGTGTATTTACATGTAATCATACCCTCTGTCTTTTCCTGTATCGGTAAGTTTTCAGCTTAGGTATTACAATAACACATGAACGCTTTCGTTATTGCTTTAGTAAATCCCATTCTGTAAAAAAACCAATTATCAACCCTATGGATAAGGTGA
>JALYYM010000397.1 GCA_030946565.1 Bacteroidota bacterium
GAATTGCTGAATTTGACATCATTTTTGGAAGCGGCATATCAAAAACCGGCGAAATAATTGATATGGGTGTGGAAATGGGAATTATTCAAAAGAGCGGGAGCTGGTTCAGTTATGATACAACAAAACTGGGACAAGGCCGTGATGCCGTTAAGCAATTGTTGATTGATAATCCTGAACTTTCGACAGAACTTGAGGGAAAAATAAGAACAAAAATTGCAGAATTGAATACTGCTTAGGACATATCCGATTTTTTTGAGGAAGCCATTTCGAAAGGAATGGCTTCTTGTTTTTTATCCTCTTGTAAATAAATGTTTAGTTTTTACTATAAAATCTCGTAGGCAACCCTTTTGCTGTTTATTGCATTTATCCTTTTATAAACCATTTACTTTTGTAGATTTTTTACATGAATACATCAGAATTGATTAAAGAAGCTAAACAGGGAAGTGCTGCGGCGCAGAAATACCTGTTTGATCAGTGGTCAGAAAAAATGCTGATGGTATGTCGCCGCTATGTAAAAAATACTGAAGACGCAGAAGAATTATTGCTCGACGGTTTTTATAAGTTCTTTAAAAAATTATCTTCTTTCAATTACCAGGGCGATGCCGCATTATACGTATGGTTAAAGAAAATTATGATTAATGAATGCCTGATGTTTTTGCGTAAGAAAAATGTATTCAAGATGGTAACAGATGCCACGGCAGAAGAAATTCCATTGCAGGAAGAAGCGCTTGATAATTTATCGGCTGCAGAAATTTTTAATTTGATCGTTCAGTTGCCTGTTGGTTATCGTACTATTTTTAACCTGTATGTCATTGAAGGAATGCCGCACTCGGAAATCGCTTCGCTACTGGGGATTGCAGAAGGTACTTCAAAATCGCAGCTCAGTAAAGCTAAAATATTATTGCAAAAAATGTTATTACAAAATGATATAGAATATGCAAAACGAAAATCCCAATAGTGATTTCCACTGGAAGAGCAAGTTGGAAAGCCTGGAGAACCTGCCCGGTGAAACATTTAATAAAGACGCAGCGTGGGACAAACTGCATGGTCGTGAACATAAAAAGCGTACCAACGGAAAAGCTGTATGGTATTGGGCTGCAGCTGCATGTTTACTAATCGCTTTATTTATTCCATGGTTTATTTCAAAGAAAAATGAAAACACTTTGGTGAAAAATAGCCCGCTGACACAGGAGTCTAATTCAGCAGTTACAGTGCTTTTGCCGTCAAACAATAAAGATTCCGGTTCGGTTCTCTCTTCGGTTGCGATTGAAAATAAACGGCCTCCTGGGAACGCTGAAATTAACGGTAAAATAATCTTTCCCGCCAGGCGTAAAATAGTAACCGTGCAGAATACCGCTATCAAAAAGGAAAGAGAAGAATTTAGAGAAATCCCAATAATCAATAGTTCCGTAACACCTTTAGATACTCAAGTGAGTATTGTTGCCATCGTGCCAGAGAAGCGAAAATTGCGTGTAGTTCATATAAATGAATTGGGCGACCCAGTGGAAGAATTACCAGCCATAGCGCATAAAACGAAGATCCATTCTTTTCAAATAAAAATTGCTAACCAGGAAGTTTTTGTAAATCCTTCCATTTCGGCCAGGAAGACCGGGTTTACTATTTTATCAACGAAAAATTCTCCAAACTAAATAAAATGAAAAAGCTAATTATCGTATCGATGCTTTTTGTAAGCATCCTGCCAAATCTTTGCGCCCAATCAAACAGCATTGCGGATAAATCATTCGAGGTTCCTTCCGACATTATTATCAACAGAAGATTTTATATTGATCTTGATAAAGGCAACAGGCTCGAAATAGAGCTTACCGATCTGACAGATCTTGATCGCATTGCTAATATAGATTCATTACTGAAAATATTTATCGCTGATATTACTCCTTTAAAAGATTCGCTCAGCAATCCGATCACAGCAAAGCGCATAGATTACGTAACCGATGCGCAGGGCAGAAAAAAAATAAGGCTTCAGCAGTTCGGGCCAAAAGGTAATAGCTACCTGGTAAACAATGGAGAGCTTGCGTCATTAAAAACAACACAGGATACTATCAATATAATTGGCGTTATTAATAATCCGCCAAAGCCCTCACAAAAAATAAGCCTTACGCATGCCCGTTATTATCACGTTATGTTTTATCTGAACAATATTAATGAACTAACTGGCTATATGAATGGAACATTAACGGAGAAAATTTCTACCATTGAAAACAATGTAAACACAAAGTGGCCACTTATTTTAGGCACAGGCTCACACTATCTTAAGACAGACAAAACCATATCTGCCGACAAGCCAAAAGGTTTCACACCAACAGGAACCGGCGATTTTCTTGAAGGATATATAACAGTAAATGTTCAGAATTATAAAAACTATTTTGTTCCCTCGTTCAGTGTTGGTACAAGGCTCACTTTAACCAATCGTGACCGCTCTTTTAAATGGGAGCCGGGATTATTCTGGGAGCCGCATTTTTTATTTGCAAGAGATTCATCCGGTAAAACGCATACTTATAGAAATGATTTTCTTACGCTCACTTACGGGCAGGGAGGAACTAAAGATCATGATCCAAGAAAAGATTTTGCTTATAGCGCGGTATTTTCATTGGGCTACCTTATCAACAGGAACGGAAATTATTTTGAAAAAAATACCTTTCGCCTTGGTGCCGGTAAACTGCAATTATTAAAAACTACTATTGAGCCCTCCATCTATTTTAATAATTTCTTTAAGGGAGTAACGCCGGGGATTAGAATCAGCCAAAGTTTTTAAGAATAAAGCCAGAGTTCTATCAGGATGACTTCAACAACTTTTTAAATTTTCACCAGTATATAATTCGTACTCCTTCCTCCCTGCGGTTCTTTTTCTAATATCTTTCTATAGAGTAAGTCATTGATATCTCTAACCGCTGTATCGGATGAGCATTTGGTAATCTTCGCCCATTTGGATGAAGTGAGTTTTCCATTAAATCCATCTAATAATCTATTAAGCATGATTTTTTGGCGGTCATTGAACGAGGCTGAAACATGCTTTTCCCAGAATCTCGTTTTTGTCATAACAGCCGCCAGGGTTTCATTCGTTGCTGAAAGGGCCTTGTCAAGACAATTAAGAAACCATTCGAGCCAGGTTGTTATATCTAATGTGGCTTTTTGCGTTTCTTCTAATACGTTATAATAGCTATTTCGCTCTTTTCTTATCTGCGCCGACATGCTGTAAAATCGCTGATTTGTAGCATCTGCACGGGCAAGTTGCATGTCAGCAATTGCGCGGGCAATACGTCCGTTGCCATCATCAAACGGATGAATGGTAACAAACCAAAGATGTGCAATTGCAGCTTTTATAACCGGGTCAATTTCATTTTCAGTTTTAAACCAGTTGAGGAAAGAATTCATTTCATCGGGAAGAACTTCAGAGCCAGGGGCCTCGAAATGAACTTTCTCTTTTCCCAGCGCGCCGGATAAAACTTGCATAGGGTTGTTTTTAAGATGATCTCTCCATGCCCCGATCGTTATCTTATGCATCCCGCTGCGGCCGGTTGGGAACAAGGCCGCATGCCAGCCAAACAGCCTGTCATTCGTGAGATCATTTCGGTAATTCTGTGTGGCGTCGAGCATCATTTCAACAACACCATCCACATTTCTATCTGAAGGAATAAGGCCGGCAATATCCATCCCCAGGTATCTCGCAATAGATGAACGCACCTCATTTGGGTTAAGAATTTCGCCTTCAATTTCGCTCGATTTTAATACGTCTAAAGTAATTGTTTCCAGTGTGGCTTCAGCCCGTAAATGAAATCCGAGGCCTTCCATACGCCCAAGCAGCCGCCCCTGGCGATGACGTATATCGGTCAACAGCTCCGTTAGCTTTTGCTGGTTCCATTTAAAATAGGGCCATTTCTTTAGTTGATGAATATATTTCATTTGCCGCACAATTTGCAACGAATATAGGTATTATTCGCCGCATTATTTGCATCGATTAGGGCACTTATTCGCCGCATAACACTATTTAGAGTATAAAATAAACATTCATCTTAACCGCAATTCCGCCACACACTCAATATGATGTGTATGCGGAAACATATCAACCGGTTGTAATTTTTCAACAGAATAAATTTCACTTAATAGCTGTAAGTCGCGTGCCTGCGTTGCAACATTACAACTTACATATACAATTTTTGG
>JALYYM010000452.1 GCA_030946565.1 Bacteroidota bacterium
AAAAAAGATATACTTGAGAAATATGGAGGTTTTGATGATGCATTTAAAGGTATGTATGAAGACCAGGTGTTCTTAAGTAAAATTTATCTAAGTGAAAATATTTTTATTTCATCTTCTTGCAATAACCTTTACAGGCAAAGGGCCGGCTCTCTTATTGGAAAATCATTTGACAATGGAAATTACTTTAATGTAAGAAAACGTTTCCTCGGTTGGTTAAAAAAATACATTTCTGATAATAATATAATTTATAGCGATGTGCAGGAGAAATTAAAAAAGGCTCTTTCTTTTGAACCGCTGGTTACTGTTATCATTTGTTTTTTTAATGAGAAATTATTTTTACAAGAAGCAGTAGAAAGCGTTTACAACAATCATATAAATGTTGGGAGCTGCTGATAATAGATGATGGCTCTACGGATGGAAGCAGCGATATCGCTTTGCGGTATGCTCATAAATATCCAGGCAAAATCTGTTATCATGAGCATGAAGAGCATGCAAATAAAGGTCTAAGCTCCAGCCGAAATCATGGAATTAAAAATTCAGAAGGAGAATTTATAGCATTTCTTGATGCAGATGATGTTTGGCTCGAAAATAAGTTAATTACACAGGTATCCATTTTTCAGCGGAATCCCCAGGTTGGTATGGTGGCAGAAGCATCTCTCTATTGGTATGAGTGGGCAAAGAAAATGAGGCACAACATGGAGGTGCCAATAGGAGCCGATCCGGAGCTGATTTATGAACCTCATGAACTTATACTATCACTATATCCCTTAGGGAAAGGTGCGGCTCCTGTGCCTTCCGGATTGATGATAACAAAGGAAGCGCTGGAAAGAAGTGGCATGTTTGAGGAATCGTTTGTAAAAGAATATGCTTTGTACGAGGATCAGGCATTTCTTTCTAAAATGTATCTAAACGAAAAAATTTATATATCCTCTGCATGTAATAATTTATATAGGCAACGCCCGGGATCAATTGTTACATGGGTTAAAGAAACCGGCAAATATCATAGCGTTAGAGAATATTTTCTAAGGTGGCTTAAAGCTTATTTAGATACTCATAAAATAGAAAGCAAGCGTTTAAATAAACACCTTAATCGGGCTATGTACCGGTATAATTATCCTAAACTTTTCTATGTAACACACGATATACCTCGTGATGTGTGGAAAGGATTTAAAAAAATAATTCCGGGAGAAATTAAGGATTTTATGAAATGGAAAGTTTTGAAACTAAAAAAGGAAGGCTGATGATAATGCAGGATAAGCCATTATTTTCAATTTGTATAAGCATATTTTTTTAAACAAGTATTACATAACATAAAGATCAATCAATAAGTTTTATGTCATCATTTAATAATCCATCTAAAATAATCATCACATGCAGCAAACGATTGTCTAAATATTTGCAGGCAGAGATAATAGAATTGGGCTTCAACGTAAATAGGGTTTTTCAAACCGGGGTTGAATTGCATGGTACGCTGAATGACTGCATAAGATTAAATTTGAATCTACGCTGCGCAAGCCAGGTTTTGTATTCCTTAAAATCTTTTTCATGCAATAATCCTGATGAGTTATATGAAGATGTATTTCAAATCAATTGGGAAAATATCATTGATGAAGCAGGATATTTTTCAGTAACAAGTTTTGTGGATGATCCCTCTGTAAATAATTCTTTGTTTGTAAACGTGAGGATAAAAGATGCAATTGTAGATAGCTTTCGCAAGGTTAAAAATGTAAGGCCGGATTCAGGCCCCCAATTGCAAAATACCGTAATCCATTTATTTTGGAAAGAGAGCATCGCAGAACTATTTATTGATACTTCCGGTGAAACTTTATCGAAACATGGCTATAGGAAAATCCCGGGAAAAGCGCCAATGATGGAATCTCTTGCTGCGGCAACATTACTTTCAATCAATTGGGATAGGCAGTCTAATTTTATAAATCCTATGTGCGGATCATCGACTATCGCAATTGAGGCAGCATTGTTGGCAACCAATCGAAGGCCGGGTTTGTTCAGGGAAAATTATGGCTTTATGCATATTGTTGGTTTTGAAAAAGAATTTTATTTACAAGAAAAGGGAAAATTAAAAGATCAAATTACCAAGCTTCCTCAAATAAAAATAATTGCTTTAGATATAAGCGAGGATGCAATAAATATTTCAAAAATAAATGCAGGAGCTGCAGGTGTAGAAGGTTTGATTGATTTCGCAATAGGTGATTTTGAAGAAACTAAAATTCCGGAAGATGAGCCTGGAGTTATATATTTTAATCCTGAATATGGCGAGCGAATGGGTGATAAAACTGACCTTGAAGAAACCTACGGCAGGATCGGGGACTTTCTCAAAAAAAAATGTAAAGGCTATACCGGTTATGTCTTTACCGGCAATCTTGATCTGGCAAAAAAAATAGGATTAAAAGCTAAACGTAAAATAGAATTTTATACGGGTAAAATAGATTGCCGCTTATTAGAATACGAGTTATACGCCGGAACGAGGCGGACGGATAAGCTTTTTGAAAAAGGAAAGGAATAGACATTTATTGAGAGGATCGGCAAGAAAAACTAAAGATGTTTATTCTGTAAGGAAGTATTTTTAAATCTTGTTGGAACTTTTAAATCTAAATACTAAATTTACAGCTTACGAGAAACCTTTCCCCGCTTCCTTCCTCTGAATTACAAATATTTTCCATTGCTTATTATAAGAATCGAATCCACTATAATGGAGTTTATGCAGTAAGAATTATCTATAACTGTTCCCTAAATTCCTATTTCCTGAAAAATTTTTATTGGTCAAGAGGTTGATATTTTATTTATATCCAGCTTTTAGTCAAACCAATAAATAATTAGAATCGTTAATTAGCAGAGATAAATAATCCTGTAGACCAGGTAAGCCCTTCCAAATATTCTACGAAAGTTTTGTTTACTATTTAAAAGAAATAAAATGAACAGGCACGTATTAAGTATTAATGGAAACACGGCAATGAATTATCTTCTTAAAACAGGATTTTCTGACAAGTATAACGTTACTACGGTAGCAAATGTTTTTGATGCTCTGCAGGAGCTAAGGAATAATGAGAAAATTGAGATGGTAATTTTAGATATTGATTATCACACTGAAGAATGTGTGGATTTTGTGCAGCATCTTAATAGCAGCACATTATACTCCTGCCCGGTAATTTTATTAGGTAGCGTAAGCAATAAGGCGGTGGCTGAAAATCTTGGGCAACACAGGGATGTAAGAGAATCTTTTATAAAGCCTTTTGACCCTGCGAACCTTTCAAAATCTATAGATGACTTTGTTGCGTTAAATCTGGCATCATAATTATTAGTAATAATAAAACTCCGAAATATGAATACTTTTTACACGGCTTACACAAAACAAGTACAGGGAACAAAATTTTATTTTGTAAAGAGGTTTTCAACTTTTCCTGAAATGAAGGGTATGCCAGATATACTTGAAAATTTTGGAATGCATCACGATTTTAAAATTGCCTGTAGTATCGCTAAATTAAATGATCCCTTAGTGCAAGAAAATTTATTCGGGGAAATTGCAGATGCAGAATCAGATCAGGGCAAAATAATTCACATGACTGCATTAAATGCTATCAAGGTAGCTCAGTAACATTTTCTATAAAGAGAACGGTTAATCCTCTAACGGTGAGGCTTACACGACACAGGAATTTACTTTTAAAATTATTATTTTAAGGCTCAGCCTAAAAAGCTTTTTCATCGCCTCTTATTATTTGATATATTGTAAGGAACATAATTTGAATATCAAGCCACAAAGTCCAGTTTTCCAAATACCATAAATCTTTATTTACCCTGCTCTCTATTTGCTCAGGAGATTTAATTTCTCCCCTAAATCCATGAATCTGCGCCCATCCCGTTATGCCTGGTTTCAAAAACTGTCTTATCATGTATTGGTTAACCGTTTTTGAATAGTCATCTGTATGCTTTAGCATATGAGGACGAGGGCCTACCACGCTCATTTCTCCCTTGAACACATTTAAAAATTGTGGGAATTCGTCCAGGCTCGTCTTCCGAATAAATTTGCCAATTCGCGTTATACGAACATCGCCTTTTGTAGCCTGCTTTACATCGGAATCCTTGTTATTAGATTGCATGCTTCTGAATTTTAAGCAATTGAAGGCGGTATTGTTTTTCCCAGTTCTTTTTTGCGAAAAGAAAATTGGCCCGCGCGATCCGATAAAAATTAATAAGCCTAATATGGGAATCATCCATGAAAGAATAAAAATTATTACTAATGAACTAACTATTACATCAAGAATTCGTTTCTTCAACCTATTGCCTACATCATCAAGTGGCTCGCTTCTAAGTGAAAGTATTGGTAAGTCTCTGAAATAATCTACATGAATTGATTGGTTTATAAATTTTGAAAGATTCGGAACTATTTTAAAACGAATAAACTCTTTTTCCGCAGCATACATAAGAGCGTATATGTCGTTATTTTGCTCTGGAGTTATAGTTGAAAAAATTTCCTCTACTTTATTGTCTCTTGCTATTTGTAATGCATTGCTCATATCCGACAAAATCGGATAGTGTGATAATTCGTGCAGATTTTTCTCATCCTCTACAAATCCCACTAAACGGGTGCTAAAGCCATCTTCTTCAAAATATCTTGATAACTTTTTGGCTGTTTCATTATATCCTAAAATAAGTACCCTTTTTAAAAGATTATGCCGGGCTCTAAAATATTTTTTTATTCCGAGGTATAAAAAGCGATTCAAAAACAGTCCCAATCCAAACCCTATCAGTGTAATAAATATATATAAGCGAGAGACAATCAACTCACGTGTAAAAAACAGATAAACCAGTATGCATATGCACCACAGCAAATAAACCTGCACAGTTCTTTTAGTAAAAAAATTAAAATTTAAAATAATCTTTCCAGCATAGGTCTGGCAAATAAAAGATAGCAATAACCAAAGCCCATTTGCTATTACAAGGTATTGAAGATACTGATGGAGATAATTTGTGGCAATTGTCTTGCTAAAAAAAATTTCGGCAATTACATAAATGCTATTTAATATTATTAGATCGAGGCCTATAAGGGTTATTTTAAGATATCGCTCAAACTGTCTGTTCATTTGCCCAATTTTTATGCTAATTACATTGCAATTTAATTTCTAAATCATTTAGTCAATTTGCAGTAAATATTCCCTATAAATTTTATTGAAATAAACTAAAAAAGGTGAGGTTTTATTGTAATCACTCACCCTTTTTGTAAATTTTATATAGGATGTTATTCAAAACTATCTATATAATTTTTGTTTTAGAATTAATCATTCCAAAATTTCTTACCGGAGTCAAAAGATAATCAGTCCTACACTAATAAGATGAATTGAAAAAATACATGAGTAGCTTATCAAAAAATTGCATTTTGAAATTGGCGCAGATGTGTTAAACAGCCTTTGAGGCATTGAATTTAGCTAAAATTAAAACTTAGCTACCGGAGATTTCTTTTAGCTATGTTTTTATATAGACTGCACAAAAAAAGAAATTTTAAATAGCTTTTAAGGAAGTATCGGCGGTTAATGACAGATTTTCTAACAGAGAATCTTGTAACTCGATAGCATTTTCTTTTTCAAGTTCAGCGATTATGGCGAAGCCCAGGCTGGGAAGATTTACCTTTATAGTTTTATTTTTTATTGATATAAACTTGCCTTCCATTTTATATGACGGCCCATTCATAATTTTTACTTTATCGCTAATATTTACACCGGTTTGCTCTACTCTCAGGCAACGGTAATTATTTGTAAATTCCTTAATAGTTTTTATTTCCTCCTTGTTAATTATAGCCGGTTGTCCCAGCCAATATAAAATACTTACGACTCCTTCTGCTTTATAGAGACGTGAAATTTCATTTTCACTAATATGTACAAATAGATAAGATTTGAAAAGTGGTTCACTTTGCATTTTATGCCTCCACGACACATTCGCTCTCACTGTACTTAAAGGACAAAAATTCTCAATTTTCCATTTTGTGAACTGGCCGGCGATCTTTCTTTCGCATGATGGCCTTGTATAAACCGCATACCAATTCTTCTGCATGTTCTTTCTTTTTAAATTTAAAGTTGCAGTAATTCAAAGGATTGATGTTCTAATTACCTTGGGAATTTATTTAGATTAGTGTAAAATCTTTTCGACTTAGACAGTACCTCTTACTTCCATCCCTTTGGCCTTAATGTTAAGAAAAGAATTTTCCATTCTTAACTGCTCAAATATCTAAGCTATCATGATGTTTACAATCAAGAGTTTGATGTTCATTAGGATTGGAATTCTTAATTTTTGGAGGGGTTATTAGACCTAATTCTATAGCGATTGGAACACTACAAGGCTAGTTGAGAATTTTATAGAAATTGGAATACTCTTTTAGGAGTATGAATTGATTACAACAATTTTGTTGAACTGCAAACATAATAGTTAAAGAATTAATATCCAAATTTCTCCTTTTCATATTTGTCTGCAAACCGGACTTTTTGCATTAAATAATTGTTTCCTTTTTGCAATTTTTTTTTACCATTCAAATTTTTTCTTTCATATCCTCTTTCTTATTGTGGCTTACTTTCAAGGCAGCAACGAATACAGCGCCGCCGATAATGTTTCCAGGCACGGCGAGGCTTATAAAATGAATATAATTATTGAGAGTAATAGTGTTTCCACTCAACATAGCGGTAAACATTTCAACCGAACCAACAATGCAGTGATGAAGGCCTGCAACTCCTATCACAAAGGTTACAAGTATAATGAGTAAGATCTTACTTATAGTTTCCGTAGTGGAAGATATTAGCCAGGCAAGCAATCCCATTAACCATCCCGCAAATATTGCGCTCCCTAATAACGCGGTCCATGAATAATGCGGAATTTGTTCGGCGATATGCTGAAATGCTTCTGGCCTTATAATCTGCATTTGCACCGGTAACCTGGATAATATAAAACTGAAAATTAAACAGCCTAAAAGATTCCCGCTAAGCACAATACCCCATAAACGAATAAGGCTCTTAAAATTTTTTCTGCTACTTAATACGGGAATTACTGCAATTGTTGTTTGTTCAGTAAATAATTCCTCGCGGCCAATTATAACAAACAGGAATCCGAGCGGATAGCTCAATGACATTAAAAGATGCATTGCCGGGTCGCTTATCCTGTGTTCGAATAGCGAAAACAGCACACCCATTAGTAAAATGCTGAAGCCGATTTCGAGTCCGGCAGCCAATGCTGATAAAAATAAAGACCAGGATGGCCTGGAGTGTTGCAGCAAGCCCTCCTTGCTTAATTGTTCCAATATCTCATGTACCTGACTCGGATTACTTAAACTTTTAGCCATAAAAAATTATCGAATTATAAAATATTAAGTGTAAAAATATTCTTTATTGCATTGCCATTTACTGGCATTACTTAAGAGCATTTACTTAACCAGGTAAATTTTTTTAAAAATTATCTCTCATGTTAACTGTTTCCTAAAACACCTATGGTTACCCATGTGACACTTTCTTTTTTTTATCTTGCCGCTCTTAAATTATCTTGATGAAGAATATTTTACTCGTTATTAATGTGGTTCTGATTTTTATGGTTGGATTTCTTTATTACCTGTACTTTAATAGTAATAAAAAAACTGCTCTACAAAAAACCTCCTCCTCTTCACTGCCCAGGGGAAATGAATCTGCTGCGAAGGTGGCATATATTGACCTTGACTCGCTTCAAAACAATTACACTTATTATCAAAAAATAAAAGGGGAATTTGAACGCAAGCAGGTGGCTGCCAATAGTGAAATCAGTGGCCTCCAAAAAAAATATCAAACCCGGGCAATGCAATTGCAGCAGAAGGGGCCTTCCATGAGCCAGCAAGAGCAGGAGTCGGCTATGCAGGAAATAAATAAAATGCAGCAGGATCTCCAGGAAAAAAAGCAGTCAATTGATAACGAGCTTTACAATGTCAATTCTAAAATGAAAGAAGATATTTTAACACGTATCCAAAATTATTTGAAAGATTATAACAAGGATGGCAAATACTCATACATATTTTCATACGAGCCTGGCTTTATGTTTTACAAAGATTCCACGCTCAATATTACGCCTGATGTAATTGCCGGACTTAACGAGCTATATGCTGAAAATAAAAAATGATTTGCTGAGGCAATCTCAAATAAATATTTATCTTCAATCCCGTCTGCCAAAAACGGGATTTTTTTATGAGCGAACACGCAACTTCCTTTAAACCAAGCCTCAGGCTTTTTGATGCTACGATGATTGTAGCGGGCTCTATGATCGGCTCCGGAATTTTTATTGTGAGTGCAGATATTACAAGAAATGTTGGAAGCGCCGGCTGGCTTATTGTCGTTTGGCTGCTCACCGGTTTCATGACGCTTAC
Source organism: Bacteroidota bacterium (assembly GCA_030946565.1). Next base: position 8,384 of record JALYYM010000452.1, read on the forward strand.
TGCTGCCTTGAGCTATGGAGAGCTAAGTGCCATGTTTCCAAAAGCGGGTGGACAATATGTGTATCTTAAAGAAGCTTATAACCCGCTTACAGGGTTCGTTTATGGATGGAGTTTCTTTGCAGTAATTCAAACAGGAACCATCGCCGCCGTAGGCGTTGCCTTCTCAAAATTTGCAGGTTATTTTTTCCCTATTCTTGAGCTTAAAGATGAAAACATAATATTGCAGGCAGGATTTTTCAAATTGTATCCTGCACAAATTGTATCCATCTTGCTTATCATGTTTCTTACGTGGAGCAATACCCGTGGCGTAAAAGGTGGCAAATGGATCCAAAATATTTTTACGTCAACAAAAATTCTATCACTATTTGGATTGATAATAGCCGGCATCATATTTTTTAAGCCGGAAGTGTGGAGCGCTAACTGGACAGGTGCGTTTGATATGAAAAATTTAAGCATTGATGGCGGCGTAGAAGGAGTAGTTGGCGCCGGTATATTAGGTGCCATTGCGGCAAGTATGGTTGGGTCTATTTTCAGCAGCGATGCATGGAACAATGTAACATTTATCGCAGGTGAAATTGAAAATCCCAAACGCAACATTGGCCTTAGTCTTTTCCTCGGCACATTTATAGTAACCATCATTTATGTCTGCGCTAACCTGATGTACGTAGCAGTGTTGCCCATGCATGATCTTGCTTTTGCTCCACAGGATAGAGTAGCAGTAGCCGCCGCAAATTCAATGTTTGGAGGTATTGGCACGTATGTAATCGCAGTGATGATAATGATCTCGACATTTGGCTGTAATAACGGATTGATACTTGCCGGCGCAAGGGTCTATTATAGTATGGCGAAGGATGGAGTATTTTTTAAAAAAGCCGGAACCTTAAATAAGCATTCAGTTCCGGCATGGGCTCTTTGGGCTCAATGGGTAGTCGCTTCTCTTTTATGCCTTAGTGGCAAATATGGTGATCTGCTGGATATGATTTCTTTTGTTGTGGTAATATTTTATGTGCTCACCATATTCGGAATATTTATTTTAAGAAAAAAAATGCCCGATGCTGAAAGGCCTTATAAAGCATTTGGCTATCCCATTCTCCCGGCCATTTATATATTAATGGGCCTTACCTTCTGCATCTTGCTTATAATTTACAAACCACAGTTCACGTGGCCTGGCCTTATTATTGCCGCACTTGGTATTCCTATTTATTATTTAGTTTCGCCAGGCAAGAAATCAAATTCCTTATAATGCCTCCTGATTTTGACCAGCTTTTTGCTGATGTTTCCAAATTAAAAGTTGCCGTAATAGGAGATGTGATGCTCGATACTTATTGGTGGGGAAATGTTGAGCGCATATCTCCCGAAGCTCCGGTGCCTGTCGTAGCCTTAAGTAAAAGGGAAAAGAGAATTGGCGGTGCCGGTAATGTGGCTTTGAACATCCGGTCGTTAGGCGCTTCAGTGGCCGTGATTACTATTTTGGGTGATGATGAAGATGGGGTCCATCTGAGAGAATTGTTGAAAGAAAATAATATTGACTCGCGGTTTATCCTTGAAAGCAAAAAAAGAATAACCACCAATAAGATCAGGATAATAAGCCGGAACCAGCAAATGATGAGGCTTGATGCTGAACATACCGATGATGTAGACGAGATAGATGAAACCAAATTACAAAGCCAGATAGAAAAATACATTACAACCGAGCGGCCGGACATTGTAATACTCGAAGATTACAATAAAGGAATTCTTACTAAAAATATCATCGAAAAAACTGTTGCGTTTTGCAATCAACAGAATGTTCCCACGGCTGTAGATCCAAAAAGAAAAAACTTTTTTACCTACAAAAATGTCACCTTATTTAAGCCTAACCTGCATGAAGTATTTACCAGCCTTAATCTCTTGCCGGAAGATGTTTCTGGTGAGATGCTTTCGGGTATACATGACCGTTTGAAAGAACATCTTGATCATAAAATCTCAATGATTACTTTATCTGAAAAGGGAATATTTTACCAGGAAGAAAATAATAAAAATATAATCCCATCTCACCGCAGAAACATTGCGGACGTTAGCGGAGCCGGAGATACCGTAATTGCAGTTGCTTCACTTGTCTATGCATCTTCAAGGGATATTCATCTTGCAGCAGAAGTAGCCAATATCGCCGGCGGAATAGTTTGCGAAGAGGTAGGAACTGCAGCAATTAATAAGAAGAAATTGTTGGAGGAATGCAAAGCTTTGATTAAGTAATTTTACATAAAAAGTCATTATTGTCCGACTAAAAATTATAAATTTCAATGAAACACTTGCTGGTACTAAGTTTCACGGCCCCTCTCCTTCGGAGAGGGGGTTGGGGGTGAGGCCAATAGCGGCGCGGTTTTCAGAAAATTATTCGGACAATATTGATAAAAAGTTTTGATTGTAGTTTGTCATGGTAATAAAGCGAATAGTATTTTTAAAATAATATAATGAATAAATTTTCAATTGCCATTCATGGCGGCGCCGGTACCATAGTGAAGGAAGATATGACGCCCGAGCTTGAAGTAGCTTATCGGAAATCTTTACAACAAGCCATGGATGCAGGTTACGCGGTTTTAGAAAACGGAGGTACTGCAACTAATGCAGTGATGGCTGCCGTGGTTGTTATGGAAGACGATCCTTTATTCAATGCAGGCAAAGGCTCTGTGTTTACAAAAAAAGGATTGAACGAAATGGACGCAGCCATCATGGATGGAAGCACACTTGATGCCGGTGCAATTGCGGGCGTCAGGAATATTCGTAACCCGGTGGAGCTTGCCAAAGAAGTAATGCTGCACAGCGGGCATGTATTTTTAAGTGGCAAAGGGGCAAATGATTTTGCCATAAAACAGGGAATAAAATTAGAGCCTGATGAATATTTTTATTCCGAATACAGGTACGATCAATGGAGAGAAATAAGGGATAGCGATCTTTACCAGCTTGACCATAAAAGTGATAAACTCGTTGGGCTGATGAAGAATAAAAAATTTGGAACAGTTGGCGCAGTTGCATGCGATGGGGAAGGTAATATAGCGGCAGCAACGTCCACAGGCGGAATGACAAACAAACGTTACGGCCGCATTGGGGACAGCCCGATGATTGGCGTGGGCACTTATGCCAACAACAAAACCTGTGCTATCTCATGTACGGGCCATGGTGAAATTTTTATAAAAGCGGTTGCCGCTTATGATGTTAGCTGCCTGATGGAATATAAAAATATGACCTTGCAACAAGCTTGCGAAGAAGTTGTTTTAAAAAAACTGGTTGAGCTTAAAGGTG
>JALYYM010000483.1 GCA_030946565.1 Bacteroidota bacterium
AGAGAAACATCAGCCTAATGGAAAACAAACTAAACACATTAACTAATAATAAAGATAGTGATTTCTTTTAAACAATTTAAAACTTAAATAAAATTTCTTGTTTAAAAATTAATTTGCTTATTAAAAATCAGAATTAGGCTTTTGGTTCGCAATGTCAATTTCGCAGTGTTTGTTTCGTGGTTTTTAACTGTGCCATTAGGCACATTTGGTGGGTAGAAACATAACATACATAATGCACCATACGTTCCTTAGGAACGTTTCGTGTTTTTTTAAACCTGTTTTGTACCCACAAATAGTCTCTAAGGGACTTATAGAATGGTTACTTATCTTTCGTTATGATGTAAACGCTTGATTCTTTAAAAAATAAATATGATGCATAATATATAAAACTAAAAAACCTTCCCGGGAGGAGAAGGTTTTTTAGTTAAAGAAAATGATTTTTTATTCAGCACTTACTTCAAAATCAATATTAATTTCTTGTCCTTTGCCAAAATCGATTTTTGCTTTATAATTTCCCAGTTCCTTTACATCATCAATAATTTGGATTCTCCGGCGATCAATTTCATATCCTTTTTGCTCGCGGATAGCTCTGGCAATCTGTACTGATGTTACACTGCCAAAGATTTTTCCACTGGTTCCGGTTTTCGCACCAATCTTTAATGGTGATTCCTGTAATACAGCTATTACACTGTTGATTTCGGCCAAAAGCTTTTCTTCTTTTTTGTTCAATTGTTTTTTTCGTTCTTCAAGCTGCTTGAGATTAGTAGGGTTAGCTTCTATAGCTAATTTCGATGGAATAAGATAATTTCTACCATAGCCATTTTTAACGCTTACAAGTTCATGAGCGCCGCCTAAATTATTTACGTCCTGTATTAATATTACCTGCATATAAAAAATTTGAAACATTATTCCCGTGGCGGGATAAAGTTTATTTAAGAAGATCGGTTACATAAGGCAATATTGCCATTTGGCGGGCTTTTTTTACTGCGTCGCTCACTTTGCGTTGATACTTTAAAGAATTTCCTGTAATGCGACGTGGTAAAAGCTTACCCTGCTCGTTAAGAAATTTTTTCAAAAAATCTCCGTCTTTATAATCTATATAACGAATTCCTAATTTTTTAAAACGACAATATTTTTTTGGCCGTTTTTCAGCTTTTATTGCTGTTAAATATTTTATTTCATTTGCTTTTGCCATTTTATACCTCCACTTTTTCGGTTGACGATGCTACACCATTTCTCCTTTTTGCATTATACTCGACGGCGTATTTATCGAGTGCTGTGTACATGTGCCGAATAACTGATTCGTCACGCAAAAGCTGTATTTTCAGCTTTTCATTGAAGTCGGTTGGCGCCTCGTATTCTAAAACCCAGTATAAACCTGTGGTTTTTTTCTGAATAGGGTATGCCAGTGATTTTAGTCCCCATGCATTTTCACGCACTATTATGCCTTCGTTCTCAGTAAGGAACGAGGTGTACTTTTTCTGGGCAGCTTTATATTCTTCCTCAGAAAGTACAGGGGTAAAAATCACCATCAATTCGTAATTCTGCATTTACTTGTTTTTCGCTATGATTTTTAATAGCAGGTGAATAAAAATTTTTAATTTGGGCTGCAAAATTAAGGTATTTTTCATTTCGAAAAAAAGAATCCTAATATATTGCCAAGCTATGAGTTCGGCTGAATAAATAAAAAACCTGTTACTAAAAATGGTAACAGGTCAATTAATAATGTTTTATAAATTCTATTTCTCCATTGACTGAACGCCCCTGGTAAGTTTGCTCTTTAAATTTGCCGCCTTATTTTTATGAATGATACCTCGTTTGGCAAGTTTATCAATCATTGATGCGATGCCGGAAAGTTTTTCTGTAGCTGCTGATTTTGTATCAAGCGCTTTTAAATCACGAATTGCATTACGAGTTGTTTTTCCATGGTAACGATTACGCTCGTTGCGTTTACGGCTTTGACGTACATCTTTTTTTGTTGCTGAATGGTTGGCCATTAATTAAATTTTTTGGGCTGCAAAGATAGTATTTAATACTAAAAAAATTGCTTCTGTAAATAAAATTAATTTAAACACAAGACAATAAGCAAGTTAACTGGTTATTATGAGACCTTTTAAGCGTATTCATCTAATAAAAACACCCGATATTTGCAGTGTAAATATTTTATTTCCCATTATTATGAAAGACTTTTCCTATATCACAAGTTCGCATCCGGCGTACATCGAAAGTTTATACTCAGACTTTGTCAAAGATCCTGAAAGTGTTGATGTTGATTTAAGAAAATTTTTTGAGGGCTTTGATTTTGCTCTTACTGCCGGCAATGGCAAATCCAATGGTTTTGAAGTAGCCTCAACTTCTATACAAGATGTGCTAATTGAAAAAGAATTTGCAGTATATCAGCTCATCCACGATTATAGAAATAAAGGACATTTAATAGCTAAGACTAACCCCATAAGAGAAAGGAAAGACAGAAAAGCAAATCTCGATATAAAATATTTTGGGCTTAAACAAGAGGATCTCCAAACGGAATTTCATGTTGGAAAATTTGTTGGCTTAGGAAAAGCAAAACTGCAGGATATCATCAGTCACCTTAAAAAATGTTATACAGAATCCATTGGGGTGGAATTCGGTTCTTTGAATGACGGTGAAAAGATTGAATGGATAATTGATGCTGCTGAAAATAAATTAAATAAGCCCGTGCCACTCGGGCAAAAAGGACGCATCCTTCAAAAACTAAATGAAGGAGTGATGTTTGAAAAATTTCTTCATACGAAATATATAGGCCAAAAAAGGTTTTCTCTTGAAGGAGGCGAAAGCACTATTGCCGCACTCGATGCTATTATTGATACCGCCGCGGCAAATGGCGTACAGGAGGTCGTATTAGGCATGGCACACAGAGGCCGGTTAAATATCCTGGCAAATATTCTTGGAAAAACCTATGAGCAGATATTCACTGAGTTTGAAGGGAATGCTGTCCCCGACACTACCATGGGAAGTGGCGATGTAAAATATCACATGGGATTTAGCAGTGAAATAGAAACTGCGACAGGCAAAAAAGTTCATCTTAAGCTTGCCCCCAACCCCTCTCATCTGGAAGCGGTAGATCCCGTAGTGATAGGGTTTGCAAGAAGTAAAGCCGATGTGATTTATGGAAGTGATTATGATCAAATACTGCCGATTTTAATTCATGGCGACTCTTCATTAGCGGGACAAGGTATTGTATATGAGGTTGTACAAATGAGCGGCTTGAAAGGATATTGCACGGGTGGAACATTGCACTTTGTGATAAATAATCAAATAGGCTTTACAACCGATTTTGATGATGCAAGGACCTCTGATTATTGTACTTCTGTCGCGTCTGTTGTTCAGGCTCCTGTATTTCATGTGAACGGAGATGATGTGGAGGCTGTAGTAAAAGTTTCACAAATAGCTATGCTATACCGCCAGCAATTTAACAGCGATATTTTTGTTGATATGGTTTGCTATCGGAGGCATGGTCATAATGAAGGTGATGATCCAAAGTTTACACAACCAGGCTTATACGCATTGATTGATAAGCAGCCTAATCCACGGGAGGTTTATACTAAGTGGCTTATGATGCATGGAGAGGAAGGCGCTTCCGGCCTTGCCAAGGACATGGAAAAGAAATATTGGAGCGACTTACAGGAACGGCTGGACGACATAAAACAAAACCCTTTGCCATATAATTACCAGAAACCTGAAATGTGGTGGCAAAGTCTTAGGAAAGCAGCCCCGGAAGATTTCGATTCATCGCCGGTTACTGCAATTTCTAAAGACGAAACCGAGGATTTGTTTAAAAAAATAATGGAATGGCCGGAAGGTTTTAAGCCATTGAGAAAAGTAGAAAAAATACTACAGGATAAAGTTAAGTTGTATGAAAATGAGAAGAAACTTGATTGGTCAACGGGAGAATTACTTGCCTACGCAAGCATCTTAAAAGAAGGAAAAGACGTGAGAATGAGTGGGCAGGATATTCGCCGTGGTACCTTCAGCCATCGGCATGCTATTTTACGGGATGAGAACACTGATGAGTTTTATAATAGGTTAAGCGATATTTCTGATACACAAGGGAAATATAGAATTTATAATTCACTTTTAAGCGAGTATGCTGTTTTAGGTTTCGAGTACGGGTATGCCATGGCAAATCCAAATGCATTAGTTCTTTGGGAAGCACAGTTCGGAGATTTTGCTAATTGTGCCCAATCCATCATAGATCAGTTTATTACTTGTTCTGAGCAGAAATGGAGAAGAATGAATGGTGTAGTTCTTTTGCTTCCTCATGGTTATGAAGGGCAGGGGCCGGAGCATAGCAGCGGCCGCATGGAAAGGTTTTTGCAAATGTGTGCCGAGCTAAATATTATCGTTACAAATATTACTACAGCAGCAAATTTTTTCCATTGTTTGAGGAGGCAAATTACCTGGCCTTTTAGAAAACCTTTAATTAATTTCTCACCGAAAGCAAATCTTCGTCACGCAGGAAGTTATAGCAGTATAACAGAATTTACATCGGGGGGATTTAAAGAAACCATAGACGATATAAGTGTAACAAAGGCGGAAAATATTTCTAAAGTATTATTCTGTAGTGGCAAGATTTACTTTGACCTGCTTGAAAGAAAGGAAAGTGAAAAGATCGAAGATGTTGCTATTGTAAGAGTCGAACAATTATATCCTTTGCCTGAAAAGCAGTTGTTGAATTTATATGAAAAATATAAAAAAGCTATCTGGTATTGGGTGCAGGAAGAGCCACTGAATATGGGGGCAGCTTCATTCTTACGGATGAACCTGACAACCATAAACTATGGTATAATTGCGAGGAATGCCAGTGCTGCAACGGCATCCGGGTTTTCAAAAGTTCATGCACAGGAACAGTTGGAAATAATAAATACAGCATTTAGTATATAATCTCATTTCCATAAAAAAAGCCGGTGCAAATTTTTTGTACCGGCTTTTTTAGTTTTAGAAAATTACCTATTCTTTAATTATAGAGAGTATCTGTATTTCATTGCCAGCGTT
>JALYYM010000507.1 GCA_030946565.1 Bacteroidota bacterium
GGGAGGCATTGAGAGTGATGAATGGGGTACGAATTATGCCGGGCATTTTTTATTGGAAGCGCAGGATAGGGGCTATACGATAAGTGAACAATTATTGCAGCAATGGAAACTCTATGAACGTAACAAGGCAAATTCCTGGATGCCAACTACGACAAATTTTTATGGTGGCGATCTCGACCAGGCTTACCGGCTTTATGTGCTTGCCCTGGCAAAATCGCCGGAGCTTGGCGCCATGAATCGCTTAAAGGAATTTAAATATATTTCTCCGGAGGCAAAGTGGAGATTAGCTGCCGCATACAAACTCGCAGGCCAGAACAACACGGCCTTACAACTGATAAGCGGATTACCGCAAACCTTTAATACCAACCATTCGCCGGGCTTTACTTATGGCTCCGATCTGCGGGATGAAGCGATGGTTTTAGAGACACTAACGTTATTGGGAAGACGCACTTTTGCCGCCGACCTCGTGAATACGATTGCGGCAAAACTTTCTGATGATAGCTGGTACAGTACGCAAACAACAGCCTATTCGTTAATTGCGATTGCAAAGTTTTGCGGCAAAAATCCGTCCGGTTCAAAAATAATAGCATCGGGTACCGTGAATGGGAAAGCCGTTACTATTAATTCATCTTCCTATATATGGCAGCTTCCGCTTGATGTAAGTAAAGGTGCAGTAAATGTTGCGCTGGATAACAAAGGAAACAATGTGCTGTATGCAAGAATAATTTCACAAGGCCAGCCCCTAACCGGGGAAAACATACCCGTACAAAACAACCCTTCTATTCTTGGATTAAATGTTACCTATCTTAACAGGGATTCCAAACCCATAGACGTTTTTAAAATTATACAGGGAACAGATTTTATTGCAAAAGTTACCGTCAAAAATCCCGGCAACCGGGGCTATTACGAACGCATGGCCCTTACACAAATATTTCCATCCGGCTGGGAAATTTTAAATACCCGCATGCAGGATGGAGAAGGATCTTTCAAATCATCGCCATTCGATTACCAGGATATAAGAGACGACAGGGTATATACTTATTTTAATCTAAATCAAAAAGAAACCGTCACTTATTACTTTCAATTGAACGCTGCTTATTTGGGAAAGTATTTTTTACCGGGTACATATTGTGCGGCGATGTATGATAATACGATTAGTGCAGGGGTGAGTGGGAAGTGGGTGGAGGTGGTGGGGTTGTGAGGGTAAATTATTTACGATCAAAATGAAAGGTGGAATTTTTTAAGTTTTGTCCATTTCTTAGGAATGCCAACCTGCATAAGAAAACCCTTTCGTTTCGTTATCCTTAACATAAGCCGGAATATTTAAGACAAATTGTAATTTGCCGCCCGTTTGTTCATTTCTGAAATAATGGTATTTATCTTATTTATTGTTTTGGAGATATCTTCATTTTTTGTATGAATTTCATTATTGTTAGTAATTAAACCGTTCATTATTTCTTCAGCCCCTCGTTTTTCTTCAAGAAATATTTCTCCAGACTTTTCGGTAATAAACTTCAAAAGCTGAAATAAAACTAAAAAATCACTATGGTATTTAGGGACATTATAATTTTCAAATTTAGTAGATAGTATTACACTTCTTCCGTGATAATTGCGACCATTATGCGCTAACACATTATTTCTAAAAGCTTTTATATCCTTCCATTTTTTTATTTCTTCCAATGCTGGATCTATAATATTCTTGTAAGCTTTGATACGATTTTTTAACGACGAATCATCAGGTTTATAATTAAATAGAAATTTGTTTAGTTCATCAGTCAATGATTTAGTGATTATTAAAATATTCCATTGAATTGAAAAGGCTAATATCTGTATTTGATTTTCTGAAAAATCGGAAGTAAAATCTTGCTTTGTGTAGTTTATTTTATCAAGAATATTTCCATAAAAGGATAAATGATAAACGGATTCAATAAATCTTTCTCTATTAACTATAACTGATTTTTTTTTAGATAGACATTTTTGAACATATATTAGGAGATTCTTAATCTTCCCAATATTGTTCCCCTTTCTTATCGATGTAACCATATTGACTATTTACTTTTATTTTAGCAATTCCTTCAATAAATCCATCTGCCTCGTCATAAATTGCGTCTATCACTATTTTACCAGTTTTATTAATATATCCGCACTTAGCATTTATTTTAAAAATCGCTAAGGTATCATGAAAATAACTGACCTCATCGTAGATGCAGGGAACAATTTGGTTCCCGAGTCTATTTATAATTCCCCACTTCGACTCAACTTTTACATTTGCAAATTTTCCATCGAAATGAAATGAATGGGCATCGTCAAAAATGAAGGGAATTATTTGAGAACCGTTTTTATCGATGTACCCATATTTATCAAAATATCCTTCCATCATAGAAACTGCTGCCAATCCATTTTTAAACCCTTCGCATAATCATATTTTAATGGGATCACCAAATCTCCAATCTGATTAATATAACCATATTTATTATTTAGTTCCACCTCTGCAAGGCCTTCTTCAAAAAATCCAACTTTATCATATCTCAGCGAACGGACTTTCTTGCCCTCTTTGTTTATAAGAAAAAAGTTATTTTCGCCCTCAACAACTGCTAAACCATTTATGAAACGGTTTGCATTATCATAAGTTAATTTAATTACTTCATTACCATTTTTGTCGATGTAGCCTTGTTTATCATCAATTTCAACAATCGCTAAACCCTCTTCAAATTCACCAATCCAATCATATTTGCATCTTACTACCTGATCACCGGTTTTATTAATTAATCCCCATCTTCCATAATTTGAAACCGTAGCCAATCCATTTTTGAAATTATAAGCTTCATAATATTTGCAGTCTATTACCTTATTTCCTTTACCATCAATAAACCCCCATTCGTCGTTTTCCTTTACTAACGCATATCCATCGCAGAATGCATATAATTGCTCATATCGGCAGGAAATCACTTCATTTCCATTTTCATCAATAAACCCCCATTTATTGTTCTTTTTAACGCCAGCCAAATTTTCAAAATAAAAATGTACTTCTTGGTATTTACATTCTATGACAATATTTTTATCCTTTGTACAAAATCCCCATTTATCATTGATCCTATAAGGAATTAATTCATTTTTAATTAATGCTAATAATTTATTCGTTACACTAATCTTATTCCCGACGCTTTTAAGAAGTTCTCCCTTATACTTTACTAGTTCATGATTTTCCACATTTAATGTATTTAATGATTTATTTGGTATTGCATTTCCTTTTGTTGAAAATCAGTTTGAGTGATAAATACAATTTTCGCGGAGAGGCTTGGAAGAGTATTATGAAATAAGTAGCAAATTTTTTTGGCTTTTACAAATCATTTGATATGAATAGATACAAAATGTATCGTGATAAATTTTTTTTATACAAACTCGAGGTCTTACAGAAAAAATTTTGTCAAGAAGCAGTATTATTGCCAAAAGCATTTTTATAAAAAATACAATTTTCATTAATCTAAATTAAAAGTAAAATTTTTAAAAAATGCTTTTATCCATTATGCTTCCGTTATGCTTCCACCTTATAATAGGCTTGTTTCCATTTTTTATTATATTGAAGAACTTTTTCTAGTTCCGAATATGGGTCATCGCGCCTGCCGATTCTAATCTGATCTCTGACATAACCTTCAAACTTTCCACAGTCTGTAAGTTCCATTTCTCCCAAAAAAATAGCAGTCATCTTTCCTAGATGCGTTTCTTCTAAACTTTTCCACGCTTCCTTATCTTGCATATTAAATTTTAGATCTTTTATGATAAACTTCTTCTGTTTAAAATTGTAAAAGAATTTTTTCATTTTCCAAATTTTGTTTAGTAAAGTTACTTGATGGTGGGAACTTATCAGGGCAACACAGGGGGAGAAATTCGTGACCCGTCTAAGAATTTTTAACCATTCAAATATTATAGTCCTCAATTTAAACGTATTCACCATTTTTGATGGCCAATTCTTTAGCTTGGTTCTCTAATTTTTCTTTGGTTGCCTTAAAATATCCGTCCCAGTCTTCTATATCAATAATAGTTTTATAAGCATCACTTTCCTTAATAGACGCCATCTGTTTCCGAAGTTCCTTAATTCGAATTCGTAATTTTTCAATTTCGGTCTTCATCAATTGTTTTTCATTGATAGCATCAGACTTATTTACAAAGAAGTTTCCTTTCTCTAAGTTTTCTAAAATCTCTCCTACTCTTTCAAGATCATTTCTTTCATAAGCAGCATTTAATTCAGCAAATAATTTATCAGCAAGTTCCTTCTGGTCTTCGCTTACCACATCCGGGTGGCACAGTTTACTGGCTTTCCTATATTTCTTTTTTATTTCAATCAGCTCCTCTTCCGAAAGATCAGCAATTTTTTCATTTTTGCTTATTTCAAATTCTTGGCTATAGCTTTTATAATCTTCTTCTGCTTCTTTTTCTTTCGGCGTCCCTTTGGCTTTGCTTTTTCGAAATTTTAAAATCTTTAAAATCAACTCTCCCAATTCCTTGTTATGCCGTACTCCAAATTCGTGGATCAATTTTTCCAGGTCTGCTTTTTCATTAGAAAGTTTATTCAACGCTGCCTCTAATGATTTTGCTTCCAGTTTTAAACCTTCGATTTCAGGGTCATTATAAAGTGTAAGATTATGATGTTGATTGATAAAAACTTCAATAGCAATTGAGGCGTTACTATATGATTTTTCTTTGAGATAAGTAATGATATTATCTAATTCTGGAGACAGAGTCAACAGTCCTAATTTAGAAACATTTGCAGTTATTTCATCTTCTTCATCCAATGAAATAAGGTTCCTAATTAGCTCAAGCCTTTTAATTATCTTCGGAAGATCTTTTTGATATGGCGACATTAAACTTGTTTGGACTAAAATAGTTTATCTGTTTCAATTAAAATATAATTCTAATACCTTATCAATATGGCAAAAATATTATTTCATTTCGCGGAGAAGATGAATTTAAAGTATTCACTTTAAGAGGATTGGCAGAATTCAAAAATGTGACTTTTGAAATGGATGATGTATCCTTACGAAAAGCTATAGAAAGCCGTGATGACAATTATATTAAAAGTATTATCCGGCCAAAAATCAGATCTCGTGATATGTGTTTATGTATGATTGGGGCAAATACTCATAAAAGCAGAAAATGGATTCCGTGGGAAATAACATTAGCAATTGAAGAAAAAAAGAATGTCATTGCTATGCGTTTCAAGAACATGGATAACACATTAACTCATAGAGTTTTGATAGACAATAGTATTGTTCCATTTAATTGGGACGTTGATAAATTATTTAGAAAAATAAGTGATTAGTAAGCCATAGAGAATAGTTTAAAATCTTTGATTTTTCAGAAAATGTATTTGTAAATGACATTAGCTTGTATTGCACCACAAGCTTAATCTCTCTGTCTTCGCTGTCGTGAGAATTGATTTGGTCATTTACTACGCTATCGAATTTAAA
>JALYYM010000509.1 GCA_030946565.1 Bacteroidota bacterium
GTGATGAGATACCATCGGGTAGCATCCGGGCCAAAAATATCAAGGGTCTCGAAAGGGTCAACCACGTTGCCAACCCGCTTGCTCATCTTGTTGCCATTTTTATCAAGCACCAGCCCATTACTTATTACCGTTTTGTAAGCAACACTGTCAAATAATAAAACACCTAAAGCATGTAAAGTGTAGAACCATCCGCGTGTCTGGTCTACGCCTTCCGCGATAAAATCCGCAGGAAAATTCTTCTCAAATTGCTCTTTATTTTCAAAAGGAAAATGCCATTGGGCATAAGGCATTGCGCCACTGTCGAACCAAACGTCTACAAGATCATCTACCCGAACATAAAATAAATCTTTACCGGAATCTTGCTTCCTAATAAAAATAATGTCATCGATGAAGGGCTTATGTAAATCAAAAGATGTTAAGAACTTTGAATCTAATTTTAAGCAATAATCCTTTATAATTTCGTAGGGTAAACTTGGGTCTATTAAATCTGATTTAACAAATTTTCTTGATTTAAATGTATTCTCTAACATTTTTAAATCAATGGAAAAAGCTAATTTCTCATATTCATCAATTAACTCATCATTATAAGATTCTACCTTTTTAAGGAACGATGAATTACTTCGCCTTATATCATTCGTTAAGTTTTCAAAGTCAAATAGATACCCCTCAACTTCCCACCCATTCGTTGATACAGATTCAAGTATTTCAGAAATTTTACCTACACAAACTTGATCGTAAGAACCTAAGTCATCAATTGCGTGTTGTCTAAATGGGGAATGGAAAGCCACAGTTTTCCAAACCGGCAAAGGTGTTCCCCAAAAGCGGCTACGGCTAAGGTTCCAATCAACCATATTTTCCAGCCAGTTACCAAATCTTCCGGTTCCGGTGGAAGCAGGTTTCCAGTTGATGGTTTTATTTAATTCAATCATCCGGTCTTTTACTGCGGTGGTTTTTATGAACCATGCATCAAGCGGATAGTAGATAATAGGTTTATCTGTGCGCCAGCAATGAGGGTAATTGTGCTCATATTTTTCTACTTTAAAAGCACGGTTTTCTCTTTTAAGTTTTACCGAAATGTCCACGTTTACGTCTATGTATTTGGGATCATCTTTATAATTCTTTACGAACCTGTGGCTAAACTCGCCAACGCCATCAACAAATTTTCCTTCTTTATCTACAAGCGTTAAAATTCCAAGATTGTTTTTCTTACCCGCTTTAAAGTCATCAGCGCCAAAAGCAGGAGCCGTGTGAACTATTCCAGTTCCATCTTCTGTCGTCACAAAATCGCCGGTTATTATTTTGAATGGTTCTGCACCCGGCGTTATTTCTCTTATGGCTTCTAAAGAATTTGCTTCTGAAGGAAGAAGCTGTTCATATTCCATCTCTTCCAGGTCACTTCCTTTTATTTCCGCTAAAATTTTCCAGGGAATATTTTTATCGCCCTCTGCGTAATCTGATAAATCTTCACTTTCATTTTCAGGCTTGAAATAATTATTAATCAATGGCTTTGCTAATACAACATTTATAGGAAGATTAGTATAAACGTTAAATGTTTTAATTACTACGTAATCAATTTTAGCGCCTACGGTTAGCCCCAGGTTTGAAGGAAGCGTCCATGGTGTAGTTGTCCAGGCAAGAAAAAATAATTCGTTGGTTTTTACTCTTTCTAAAAAGGCCTTCGACTTATCATTTTTTATTGCCTTAAACATAGCAATCACGCTCGTATCTTTTACATCCTTATAAGTTCCGGGTTGATTTAATTCATGCGAACTTAGACCTGTTCCGGCAGCGGGAGAATATGGCTGAATACTTACATCCTCATATAAAAGTGCTTTGGAGTATAGCTGCTTCAGGCACCACCAAAGTGTTTCGATATAATTATTTTCAAATGTGACATAAGGATTATTCAGGTCAACCCAATAACCCATTTTTTGGGTTAATTCATCCCATTTATCTTTAAATTTTAGTACTTCCCTCCGGCAAGTAGCATTGTATTCTTCAACCGATATTTTTTTACCAATATCCTCTTTTGTGATACCTAACAATTTTTCAACACCCAACTCTACAGGTAATCCGTGCGTATCCCATCCGCCCTTCCGTTGCACCTGGAAGCCCTGCATAGTTTTGTATCTACAAACCAAATCTTTTAATGTACGCGAAATTACATGGTGAATGCCGGGCATTCCGTTTGCACTTGGCGGCCCTTCAAAAAAAACAAAATGCGGAGAACCTTCACGTAAAGAAATACTCTTTTCAAAAGCATTATTTTCATGCCATCCCCTTAATATTTCCTCCGCTATTTCAGTCAGATTCAACTGCTTATACTCCTGGTATTTTTGCTCCATCTCTTTAATCCTTGACGTATTTTAAAAAAAGTATGCAAAGGTAATACTTAGGTTACAATATACTATCGTGCAAATACGTTTGTGGAGTAGGATACCCAATCGTATTTATACTAAGCAAATGATTGGGAAAGGCATTTTGAAAAAGTTTTCGAATGCGTAGGTATGAGGAGATTATATAGACAAAATAAAGAGCAGACTGGTAAATCAGATGAAATAAATCTTAAAATGCTTTGGCATAATATTAGAAACATTAGCTGACAAATACATTTTATATATTTAACCGTATATAAAAGGCCGTTGCTAACGGAAAAACCCTTTTAATAATTCTTAAAATGCTTACACTCATTCATTGAAACTTAAGTATTAGACAGATGATCTTGAAAAATATCTTACTGGTATGGAGTTTTATTAGGGAAGGGCGGAGAAATTCTCCGCCCTTATTTTTTTGGTTACGAATTAATTATTGCTAACTATTCAAAGTGAAAACTATTCACCGCAGAACAAGTCCTGTCTATGTCTTCGAAGCTTAACGCATTACTTATAAACCAGCTTTCATAAGCAGATGGCGGCAAGTATATTCCATTTGAAAGCAAATGATGAAAGAGTTTATTGAACAATTGAATATTTGATTTTGATGCAGTATCGAAATTTATTACATCTTTATCTGAAAAATGCAGGCTGAGCATACTCCCGATTTGGTTAATGCGATAGGGAATTGATTTTTTTGAAAGAATATTTTCCAAACCTTCTTTGAGATAGGCAGTTTTCCTATCAAGCCCTTCATAAATTGAAGGATCGTTTTTTAAAGCGTCAAGCATGGTATATCCTGCAATCATTGCTATAGGGTTGCCACTCAATGTGCCAGCCTGATAAACATTTCCAATCGGTGAAATGTGTTCCATTATTTCTTTTTTGCCTCCAAAAGCGCCAACCGGTAAACCTCCGCCAATCACCTTTCCATAGGTAATAAGATCCGCGTCAATCGTTAATCTTTCCTGGGCGCCTCCCGCGGCTAACCTAAAACCAGTCATTACTTCATCGAAAATAAAAATGATATTTTCATCACTGCAAATTTTTCTTAGCCCTTCAAGAAAACCTCGCTGCGGAAGAATGCAACCCATGTTTCCTCCAACAGGTTCTATAATAATTGCAGCAATTTCTCCTTTATTGTCTTTTACTAATTTTTCTACTGCCTCCAAATTATTATAAGGTGCCGTAAGTGTATCAAGCGATACGCCTGCAGTTACTCCCGGTACAGTTTGGATATTAAAAGTTGCAAGGCCACTGCCTGCCTTTACTAAAAAGCAATCAGCATGGCCATGATAGCAACCCTCAAATTTTATAAATTTATTTTTCCCTGTATAGCCTCTTGCTAATCGCAACGCACTCATGCAAGCTTCCGTACCGCTATTTACCATTCTTACCAAATCAATATTAGGAGCCATTGATTTAATAAGTTCCGCTATTTCAATTTCCAGCTCAGTCGGCGCACCGAAAGAAGTGGAGTGAGCAGCTTTTTCCTGTATGGCTTTCACCACGGGTTCATAAGCATGGCCAAGAATCATCGGACCCCATGAATTAATATAATCTATGTACTTGTTTCCATCTTCATCATACAGGTAAGCGCCCTTTGCAGATTTCATAAAAATGGGCGTGCCTCCAACGCTTTTGAATGCTCTTACCGGGGAGTTTACTCCACCGGGAATGGATTGTTGGGCACGAGAAAAAAGGTTGATACTGGAATTTATATTCATACATTAATTTTATCCATTCCATTCATTAATATAATGCCTATTGCAAAACACACTGATGCAACAATAACTCCCATCCATAAATTATTTCTAAAATCTGTTTGCTTTTTTAATAAATATTTCTTTAACAGATAAAATATTATTGATACGGTCAAGCCATTTACTAAAGAAAAAATAATGAGAGATATCAAAAATCCAATCATAAAAATCATAAGGATTTTTTTCTATCTAATTTTTAGATGAATGATTTTTAATAATTTTTTTCAATTTGATGGGATTTTGCCTGCAATCAAAAACTGTTATTATCTCGACTTCTGTATTTCGAATTCTGTAGAAAATAATATTTTGCTTTGTTATCACATATTTCCTGATTTTTAATCTCTTGCTATGATATCCAAACAATTTTGGGTTAATGGAAATAATGTGATAAAAAGTTCTGAGCTTCTGAAGAAAATCATCTACAAAATTTTGTCCCCAATTATTTTTCAAATAAATCAGAATATTTGAAATATCTTCTTTAGCTTGAGGGGAAATATTGATAGTTTGTTTCTTATTGTCTGCTGGCATACTCAGACTGCATTTCATTTAGAAAAGTATCGAAATCACTTCCTTCACCATTATTAAGCTGAGTAATGCCGTTAGTAATTTTTTGCTCCAGGGCCGATTCATCAATTTTGATACCCTTATTTTTTTGTTGATTAAAAAGCGCTTGTAAAATATTCCATGCAGATTGCAATTGTTCAGCATCTAGCTTTTCAAGGCTTTTATGAATTTTATTTTTTATGCTTGCTTCTAACATAATTTTTTAGTTAAAAGTAATTTTTTTTGTGTTTACAAATTCAACAGCTTCACTGCATCTTTCGCAAAATATGTTGCGATCAAATCAGCGCCAGCTCTTTTAATAGAAGTTAAGCTCTCAAGAATTGCCTTATCTTCATTGATCCAGCCCATTTTTGAAGCAGCTTTTATCATTGCATATTCACCGCTTACATGGTAAGCACTCACGGGTATGGTTACACTATTTTTTACTTCTCTTATTATATCAAGATAAGCCATGGCAGGTTTTACCATTACAATATCCGCGCCTTCAGCTTCATCTATCTCAGCTTCTCTTATCGCTTCTATGCGGTTTGCATAATCCATTTGGTAAGTTTTTTTATCACCAAACCCCGGAGCTGAATCTAATGCATCTCTAAAGGGGCCATAAAAACAGGAAGCATATTTTGCGCTGTAAGCCATGATGCCTGTTCTGGTAAAATTGTTTTGTTCCAATGCTTCGCGAATAGCACCTATGCGGCCATCCATCATATCGCTCGGAGCTACGAAATCTGCTCCTGCCTTTGAATGGCTAAGGCTCATTTTTACCAATGCTTCTACAGTTGGGTCATTTACTATTTCACCATTCTCAACTATACCATCGTGGCCATAGGATGAATAAGGATCGAGCGCAACATCAGTCATAACAACCATTTCAGGCACCGCATCTTTAATCGCTTTTACACTTCGCTGCATTAACCCGTCATCATTCCAGGCTTCTTTGCCTGTGTTATCTTTTAATTCATCCGGGGCTTTTATGAATAATAAAATACTCTTAATGCCGAGGCTCCACAATTCTTTTACTTCTTTCAATGCGCCATCTATCGAACGCCGGTAATAGCCGGGCATAGAAGGAATTTCAAATTCCACATTTTCTCCTTCATCAATAAATAATGGAGCAATAAAATCGTTGGGTGTTAATACTGTTTCAGCAACCATGCTTCTTATAGAAGATGATTGGCGGAGAATTCTGTTTCTTCTTTGTAGATACATATTATAATCTATTAAGGAAATGATCATCATGCCTGCTTGTATGATGTACAGCAAACACGTATAATTCTTCACCTGCTATTTCATAAATAATTTTATAAGGGAAAACTTTTAATTTGAGAGACCGGATTATTTTTTCTTCACTAACAAAGGAATAATAAGTGGGATGACGTTCTAATTTTTTATAAAAGTTATCTAACTCAACAAGGAAGCGGTCGCCTAATCCTGATTTTTCTTTTTCATAATAACAATATGCTTCATTGATATCTTTTTCTGCTTCGATAGAAATTATAATTTTATAATTCATTTTTATAATTTCTGCGAATTCTGTCATGTGTTTCTTCAACTGAAGATCCAGATTTGTTACTATCATAGAAAGCCTTTCTACGATCATCAAAGAAATCTATTTCTTCTTTAGAGTATTCCTGATCGGAATCAATATATTCAGTGGCTAAGGCAATCAATAAGCCGGTAAGCTTTTCATCTGCCTCTTCAATCATATAAAGCAGGCTTTGCTTTTTTTCAGCTAAACTCATAAATGATATTTTTACAAATTTACAATTCTTACTCTTCTCTGTTGTGCTTTACTCAACCCTTACCCATTCCTTCGGATGCAAACACGCCTGCAAAACTTTATCTTCTTCGCTGCCGGGCTCGGGCTGATAATTATATTCAAATCTCACCGTCGGCGGTAAACTCATTAAAATACTTTCTGTTCTGCCGTTTGTTTTTAGTCCGAATAAAGTGCCGCGGTCATGAACTAAATTAAATTCGGTATAACGCCCTCTCCTTATTTCCTGCCAATGCTTTTGTGCCTGGCTATATTTTAAATTCTTTCTTTTCTCAACAATAGGAATATAAGCGGTGATAAAAGCTTCGCCACATTTTTTTCCAAAGTCCATCCAGAAATTTACATCATGCTTTTCATTGGGCCTTTGGTAATCATAAAAGATACCACCGATACCCCGGCGCTCTTCATTTCTATGCCAGTTCACAAAATAGTCATCACAATTATTTTTAAATGTTGGATAGAATGAACCATCAAATTCATCACAAACATCTTTATATGTTTGATGAAAATGTCTGGCATCTTCTTCAAATAAATAATAGGGTGTGAGGTCAGTGCCTCCGCCAAACCACCTGTCAATTACTTCTTCATTTTCATTGTAGAGTTCAAACATTCTGTAGTTACAATGCACTGTCGGAACAAAAGGATTTACAGGATGCATTACTATACTTATTCCACAGCCAAACCATTTTGCTCCGTCAATCTTCAACTGTGTTCTCATAGCATCTGTTACATCGCCAAAAACTATTGAAGTATTTACGCCACCTTTTTCAAAAACATTTCCATTGGTTATAACTCTTGTTTTGCCACCACCACCTTCTTCTCTCTCCCATTTATCTTCAATAAATTTCGCTTTCCCATCAGAATCTTCCAATGCCTTACAGATACGGTTCTGCAACTCTTCTATAAATAATATCCATTCTTCTTTAACAGCCATTTTTAAAAATTGAAATCATACTTGTTTCCCTCATGTCTCGGGAATATATTCTTTCACTGCATCTACAAAAGCCCTTGCATTTTCAACAGGAACATTCGGTGTAATACCATGGCCAAGGTTAGCAATATAATTCTGCACGCCGAAATCATCTATCATTTTCTTCACTTCTTTTTTTATTAAAGGAATGGGCGCTAATAATTTTGCAGGATCAAAATTTCCCTGCAAGACTATTTTATTTCCTGTTAGTTCTCTTGCATATTGTGGTGTGATGCACCAGTCTATTCCGAGGCCTGCAGCGCTGCTTTCGCTAAGATCTTTTAATGCATACCAGCTTCCTTTTGGAAATAATATTATTGGTGCAATATCTTTTAAGGCATCAGCAATTTGAATTAAATAGGGCTGTGCAATCAATTT
>JALYYM010000526.1 GCA_030946565.1 Bacteroidota bacterium
GGCAAAAATAATGAATTGAATGTTTAGATAGATTTGGATACATGAGCGGCTATTTCACATAAATTATTGGTTTAGATTTTTTTCTTAAAAATAAAATTGATACTCCATAACCACGTTTTTTGAAAAAGCAAAGTGAACAATGCGGAACATCATTTTAAAAAAATAAAAAATCCATCCCCGAATTGTGAAGATGGATTTAAAGAATTATTAGAGCGCTGAATTTATTTTAATAAACCATCAATATAATTAGCCAACTCGGTATTGCCTTCCGCTTTTTTTGCAGCGCTTATTTTATCAAAAGCTTTCTTAAAACCGGGATCAACATACGATCTGTATTGCTCAGGTATTGCATTTCTAAATTTCATTATCTCATCAACGCCTTTTCTTACGTTATCCGCATTCTTTAATGTAGAAAGATAGTTGGCAAAAGTCATTGTCTCCTGCACTTTACTTTCGTTTGGCGGAGAGTTTTTAAAATTCTCAAGAATAAAGTCAAAGTCTGTTTCTTTTGCATTCTTTAAAAGTACATCCTTAACTACTTTACCCAATTTACCTTTTGCATCGCCGCTATACTTTTTTGCAAGTTCGTACGACTGTGAAGGCTCAAGTGCAGTAAGCCCTTCCAGCGCCGCACCCGATACTGAATAAGAAGAATCGCTTACATATTTCGTAAACAACGGCTCGTATTTTTTATCATTTAACTTTCCTAAAATTTCAATGGCTTTAGCCTTTACTTTTTTGTTGGATTCCTTTTCTGCTATCTGCACAACACCGTTCAATATAGAAGGCACGGTATAGCTTTTATTTTTGTCAATTCCTTCCAAGGTAAAAAGCCTCAGGCCCCAATATTTATCGGTAAGTCCGTTCACCAGGTCACTCATATTATTTTTTGCAAAATAGGCGAGTGCTTCTTTACGATCCATGTAATTGCCCGCATACTTAAATTGCTGTTGGAACTCTTCCGCAGACTTATTATCAGTCTTTTTAGCAAGCAATACTTTATCAGCATCCACATTTATCCATGATGGTTTTTGTGCGGATGCAAAATAGAAGGTATCAGATTTGTTTTCAACCCATATATTATATCTTTTTTTATTGGCACCTTCGCTGTAAACATCTATAGCCACGGGTAGTTTAAAGATCTGCCCGCTTTGTGTTTGATTAATTATCACGCGTGCCTTTTGGCCGCTGTAATCATAGTTGATAGTAAGGTTCGGCTGGCCACTTCCATAATACCATTCATTAAAAAACCAATTCAAATCTCTACCCGTAACCTGCTCAAATGCAAGGCGTAGTTGTTGTGCTTCGGCGCTTTTAAATTTATTGGTAGTAAGATAAAGATTTAAAGATTTGAAGAAGGCACTGTCGCCCACATAGTTTCTAAGCATGTGTAATATTGCGCCGCCTTTTGGATAAGACACGCCATCGAAAACATCCTCTTTGTCTTTATAATAAAATCTTACTAAATCTTTTGAAGCATTGCCCGGGTTTGAAAGATAGTTTTGCCTGTTCTCTTCAATATGCTCGTCACCGGCATCTTTTCCATAGCGGTAAGTATCCCAAAGTGTTTCACTGTAATCCGCAAATGATTCATTCAAAGTAATGTTGCTCCAGCTTTCGGTGGTTACCAGATCACCAAACCACTGGTGAAATAATTCATGCGCTATCACTTCTTCCCATGCGTTTCCGTCTGTTAATTGCCTTGCATTTTGATAGGCGCTTTCCTGGTGAAGTGTAGCTGAGGTATTTTCCATGGCGCCACTTACATAATCCCTTCCGACTATCTGGTCATACTTTGGCCAGGCATACGGCACGCCGGTTAGCCTTTCATAGAGGCCAATCATAGCAGGGGTTTCACCAAATATTTTTTTGGCAACAGGTGCATATTCTTTTTCAACATAATAATTAACGGGTAATTTATTGTGGTGGTCTTTTATAATAACATAATCGCCCACGCCCATAAAAAACAGATAAGGAGCATGTGGTAAATCCATTTTCCAATAGTCTGTTCTTGTGCCATCACTATTTTTCTTTTGGCTTATGAGTAGGCCATTACTTAATGTCACATATTTGGAAGGCACAGTCATATAAATTTCTTCAGTAGTCTTCTGGTTAGGTTTATCTATAGTCGGGAACCATGCACTGTTTGATTCGGTTTCACCCTGCGTCCATATTTGTGTTGGCTTGTCTTTCTCTTCACCCTTTGGGTTAATAAAATACAAACCTTTTGCATCGGTTATTGCAGCGCTGCCTTTTTCTTTTAGTTCATTCGGCCTTGATACATAATTAATATAAATAGTATACTTCTCTCCTTCTTTATACACTTTGTCAAGATTTATTTTAAGCTGCATGCTATCATCATAAGAATACTTCAAAGGCGTTTTTGAATTGCCTTTCATCAAAGCAACTTCTTTTATTTCCATTCCCTTTGCATCAAGCGTTAATGAATCAGTAGGATAAAAGTGGGGATAAAGTGTCACCCATTCTTTACCATACATCCAGGCTTTATCGTAATCAAAACTTACTTCAAGTTTGGTGTGCACCAAATCATTTATGCGTGTGGCAGTAGCCCTGTATTCATGCTTCCACGAAGTATCAGCTTGCGCTTCATCTTGCTGTGCTTTTCCTAGTAGAACTGAACTTATAAGTATTAATCCTAAAAAAAATTTTTTCATATCATATTTTTAAAATGTGCGCAAAAGTAAATTTGTTAATGTTAAATGAATCCAATTTTTGGATAGAAGGCAAAATTTATTATTTATTAAATAGATTTGTGTCCTATGATTTTTCAATACATAAGTCGCATTTTGACTTTTAGTTTCCTGGCTGTAATTGGCGGTTCAGCGCAGGCACAGCAAATCCATTTTGTGTATTTACAAACAGAAAATGCGCAACCATTTTATATAAAACTTAATAATGTCGTTACAAGTTCTTCTTCTCTCGGGTATCTTATCATTCCAAAATTATCCGATGGAGACTACGATATCACCGTCGGTTTTCCAAAAAAGGAATTTCCTGAAGAAAAATTTCAATTGTCTGTTGATAAAAAAAATGAAGGATTTCTCTTAAAGAATTTTGGCGACAGGGGCTGGGGATTATTTAATCTTCAATCTTTCTCAGTTGTGATGGGCGCCGGAGAAGCTGATGCAAAGGAGGAAACAAAAAATATTCAAAGCGATCCATTTTCTAACATGCTCGCTACTGTAGTAAAAGATTCTTCCATTTTGGAAAAACCTAAACAGGTTGTGGAGTCAGTTCCTAAAAAGCCCGACTCAATTGCTACATTAAATGAAGCGGACACTTCGAAAATGATTGCACAACCTGGTCAGCCTGTTTTGTTATCAACTGTCAGACGCACTCTTTTTGCAAAAAATCAAGATGGTGTTGAAATGATCTATATAGATAAACTTGATGATATGAATAGTGATACGGTTCGAATTTTTATGCCGGTTTCTATTTCAAATAAAATTGCTGATGCCTCTTCAAATAGTGCTTCTGCTGAAGAAACAAAATCTGATACCGTCGCTAAAGCTGTTTTGAAAGAGCCTTCCCTTCCAGCCGTAGAACCAGTAATTAATGTGACTTCAGATAACGAACCTGACTCTGCGAAAGAAGTAATGAATCAAAAAGAGCCAAAGCAAACTTCTGAGAATTCCACAATCCCTGAGAAAAATGTAAGTGACCAGCCTGTAGCAGAGCCCGTGAATCCAAATGGCGGCAACGATGACAAGGTGATTAAGGAAGAGAATAGTAAAGACGATGGTTTCCCAAAAGTGATCGCGTTTTCTAAAACCAATTCCGATTGTAAGGCGTTTGCATCTAATGAAGATTTTATTAAGCTTAGAAAAAAAATGGCAGGAGAAAATAATGATGATAATATGTTGAGGGAGGCAAAAAAAGGATTTCGATATAAGTGTTACAGCACCGAGCAAATAAAAAATCTTTCATTTCTATTCTTAACGGAGGAAGGAAAATACCGTTTTTTTGATGCCGCTTATGCATTCACTTCCGACTCTGATCAGTATTATAAATTGCAAGGGCAGTTAAGTGATCCTTATTATATAAATAGGTTTAAGGCAATGATCCATAAATAACCTATCTATCTGTAATGCCAAGATATTTTATAGAAGTTTCCTATAATGGAACACGCTACGCTGGTTTCCAGGTGCAACAAAACGCCAATACAATACAGTCGGAAGTTGAGAAAGCTTTGGAAATTTGCTTCAGGCAATCATTTACACTTACCGGCGCATCACGAACGGATGCAGGCGTGCATGCTCTGCAAAACTTTTTCCACTTTGATACCGCAGAAGAATTATTGTACAAAACAACAGATATGGCAGAGGCAGAGCAAAGCCTTAACCGCTCATTATATTCATTGAATTCAGTTTTGCCCTGGGATATCGTTATAAAAAAAATAACTAAAGTAAATAGCACTGCACATGCACGTTTTGATGCCGTATCCAGGGAATACAAATACCAAATTTATCAGCAGAAGAATCATTTTTATAAGGACATCGCTTATTTTTATCCATACCCCATTAATATAGAATACATACAGGAAGCAGCATCAATCATTTTAAATACCATTGACTTTACATCATTTTCAAAAAGAAATACGCAGGTAAATAA
>JALYYM010000528.1 GCA_030946565.1 Bacteroidota bacterium
ACCTGTAACAGACCTGATGTTTCCTGTGCAGGACTTGGTAATAATGCAAAAGGAATCTATTCCATTCATATCGTAAACAATGGCCCCGACCGCGATGCGAGCCTTTCCGGGCTGCCCGGTAAAATAAAAACGATGTCTTTTTATACTACGGATAAAAACAAAGCTGTGAAAAAAGGAGCCGTTATAAAGGTGCAGAACGGTAAGGCAAACTTTCACCTTGAGGCCGTTAGTTATACCACACTGTTGTGTGCCATAGTATCAAACCCCTCATTTCAATGAAACTTACGTTATTCGCAATTTTCTTATTCTTGACGATTAACTCTATTGGACAATCAAAAAGAAGTGAGCTTGCTAACTCAAGAATTTATGTTTGTGGGAAGTATACAAATGAAAAAAATGATTTTATTGCTCTTGAAACAAAAATAGTTTTAAAGGACACATTAATCAATGACATTACATTCTCAAAGTTTCTAACTGAAAATTTTACTGACTACTCAAAACAAAGAACAAGCAACTTGTTTTTTGAAACCTTTAATGATAACACTTACATATTGCTTGACAAAAGATTTAAAAACAGTTCATGAAATAAATTACTCTACAACCCAATCACAAAAAGCAACCATTTTCGGTAAGACTGAAACTGTTGACCTTGAATTTATTGACACAAGAAATTCTTTTCCCAGAGACAGTTTATTACCGACAGACAAAACGCCGAGAAAATATTTTCTACATAGTAACAAAGAAATTTACATTGTCATTATACCCGACCTAAAAACTTCAGCCGTAACAAGCAACGGCATATCATATACCAAACAACTTTTTGGCGACAATTACAATGCAATTTCAAACAGCATTAAAAATAATAATAGCGTTTCTAATTCAATATTCAAAAAGGTGACGAAATACAACTTTTTTATAGGCGTAAATGGTATAATGACACAACTAATCTTGCAGAGTATGAAGACAAACAATTTAAAAATATAAAATACATAGGTGACACAACAGTTGAAAAAAATAAGGCATTAAAATTCTCAATAGAAGGCTACAGTTATTTAAGCGGAAACAAGGATGAAACGGAAGAACTTTTAACTGTACTAACTGATAGCGGTTATTATTCAGCAAATCAGTTTATTCCATTTAAAACTTTTAAAAATGAATTGAAACTTATTGCAGACTCTTCAGGCAATAACTTTTTTCTTCAAGGAGTTGACTATGATACAATCGGGGCTTCTCCTTTTCCGAAAGTCGTTCAGGTTTATAGCAATTCGCCTTACAGATATTACATTCTTGCATTTTTCCCAATGCCATTTATTGAATTTGGGAATGTTCAGGGACTTATAACATATGCTAAAATTGAAGGAAAAGACTATGGCATAAAAAGAGAAAGAACTTTTATAACAGATAGAACAAATATCTGTGAAATTAAAAGTCTTTCTGACAATGAAGTTTCGTGTGAAATATTTTTTAAAGAACCCTGTGATGTTTCAATCACTATAGAAAATGACGATGGCAAAAAAGGAGAACTCAAATCCAAAACAGATGCGGGGACACACATTTTTAAAGTGAAGACGTCTAAGCTGACAAATGGAACATATTACCAAGTTCAGATAAATTATAAGACAGAAAATAGTTCAGGAAGTTTTTCAAACGGGTTCACAGCAAACTATTGACGGAGCATTACGGCACACAACAAATGTATTTCCAATAGCAGGGCTGACGTGCATTTCATCATCTTTAGTTCTTTGGTCATCTTGCGTTCGGGCAGAAGGAATTCTTATCAACTTTAACTTCATCTATAAATTATATAATCAACGGTAGCTCCAGGCTGGACGTTCAATGAATAACCTGCCATCGGCAATACCTAACAGTAACGGACTAAAGAGTTTACTTAACTTGAAAAATATGAAAATATTTTGCTTGTTTATCTTGAAATTTTTAACCGTAAGTGAGCGTATTTTTTATGTAAACTTTTTATAAAAAGCCCGGGTAGCAAGCTTGAGCATAGCCTTATCGCCATCAGTATCACCGTAACAATAAACCGCAGAATAATTTTTTAAATCGTATTCTTTAATGA
>JALYYM010000531.1 GCA_030946565.1 Bacteroidota bacterium
CAATTGATAACCAAAATCATCGGCCGGATACAGCGAAAAAGCACACTGACTCGACGAGATATTTGTTGGCTGATTTTAAAAACATTTCAAAAGAAAATTTTTTAAAACTTGACAGTAAGAAGCTGGACACTTTTTTTCTTGAAAATGATTTTGATAAAAAATACAATGATTCAACGGTGAAAGAAATGGTGAAGGCAGATAAAATTAAGCCTGGTTCTATTTATGATTATCTCTCTGATGCCAATACAGAAATGTTCAATACGCCGGTTATCGGGTGCGAAGTTTACAGGAGCGGCGATGCCGGCCTAAGCTGGAAGAAAGTAAATACGAACGGTCTGAATCTTTATAACACTTATGGATATTATTTTGGAAAAATTGCCGTGTCGCCGGTAAATGAAAATAAAGTTATCATCAATGGTTTCAATGTCATGCTAAGCAACGATGGTGGGAAAACTTTTAAAAGTGTAGACAAAAATAATACACATCCGGACTGGCATGGCGAGTGGATAAACCCGCTTCGCGATAGCAACTGGATAGCGGGCAATGATGGTGGTTGTAACATAACTTATGATAATGGAGAGCATTGGTTCAAAGCGAATACACCTGCAGTTGCGCAGTTTTATGCTATAACAGTTGACAATGCGAAACCTTATAACGTTTATGGTGGCATACAGGATAATGGCGTATGGTATGGATCATCAAAAAATAGTGTATATAATTACGAGGAGGACGATGATAACTCCGGCGGCGATGGCTGGAAGGGGATTGGCGGCGGCGATGGCATGCAGGTGCAGGTAGATACGCGTGATAATAAAACAGTTTATTTCGGATCGCAGTTTGGCGAATACCAAAGAAAAACGTTAAATGTAAAAAAAGGAAAACGCATTCATCCCATGCCGGATATTGAAGCAGAAAAGCTTCGCTATAATTGGCAGACTCCGATATTGCTAAGCAGTTTCAACCAGGATATTTTGTACATGGGCAACAGTGTTTTTTATCGCAGTATGGACAAAGGTGAAACGATGGAGCCAATAAGCAAAGACCTTACGAACGGTAAAAAAGAAGGTGATGTTCCCTTCGGAACGATTGTAACCTTGAGCGAATCGCCTCTTAAGTTTGGATTGCTATATGCAGGTACCGATGATGGCAATATTCATTACTCTGAAGATGGCGGCTACACATGGACGTTAGTAAATATTAATTTACCCAAAGTGCCTAAAGGGTTGTACGTAAGCCGGGTTGTAGCCTCCGCCTATAAAGAAGGAAGAGTGTATGCAACGCTTAACGGGTATCGCAATGATAATTTTACTCCCTGGCTTTTTGTAAGTGAGAACTATGGAAAAACGTGGAATAATATTACGGGCAATTTACCACTTGAACCTCTTAACGTGCTAAGAGAAGATCCAAAGTTTGAGAACATACTGTATGTTGGCAGCGACAATGGATTGTATGTTTCTTTCAACATGGGAGGCAGTTTTATGCCTTTGAGTAATAATCTTCCACCGGTGCCGGTTCACGATATCGCTATACAAAAAACCGCCAATGATATTGTTGTTGGAACACATGGGCGAAGCATATATATTGCTTCCCTGGATGACGTACATAAAAAATATAAAGAAGTTATAAAGTAGGAATTATTGGTTGAATAAATTGTTGCTTTGCCCAGGTAATCATTACCGCATTTTTGCGGTATCATTTTAAATTTAATATTAAAAAAAATGAAAATTAATTTACAGTCAGTGCACTTCAAAGCAAGTGAACACCTCAAAGAATTTGTGGATGAAAAGGTGAGCAAACTTTTTCATTTTGATGAAAAGATACTAAGCGCTGATGTTACGCTCGTAGCGAACGATATTAAAATCCAACATAATAAAACGTGTGAAATAAGGCTGGTGGTGCCAGGCTATGATGACTTCGTAAAGAAAGAAGCGGCGAGCTTTGAAGAAGCGGTATCCGATGCCGTAGATACACTTCAAAAAGTTCTTAGGCGAAAAAAAGATAAACATTGATTTTTTTTAAAATACCAAAGCTGATCGTTGCAGATCAGCCTTGGTATTTTATTTCTACCGGTTAATTAGTTCAGTTTATATCCTTCCCTTCATTTAGCATTTCCACCATTTTGGCAAGCGCATCTTTGTTCGCTTTATCCGGCGCCAGCGGCTGTGCAAGCTTTACATATTTCAATGCGTTTTTATAATCACCATTTGCTGAATAGCCACGGGCTAAACCTACATCCGTTGTAAATACATTTGGATTTTTCTGCGCATTTAATTTAAATGCTTCCAACGCTTCCTTCAGTTTTTTCTGAGCAATCAACTGGCGGCCATATTGATGAAGCTCAATCATAGTGCCCAATGGCAATGCTTCTTTCATTACCGCATCCGCTTCGGCTGATTTGCCTTGCTTTTGAAGTATCGTCGCTTTTGTACTTAATGTTTCAAAGTTTTTCTGCCCTACGAAGGCGCCATTAATAGAATAATCGCTCCATTGCAATGCATCTTCCAAATCATTATTCGTCGCGGCAAACTGTGCTGCCTGTACCCATGAATTTGGGGTAAATCCTTTGTTCGATCTTAACTCATCTTTCATTAAAGCCAATTGTGTTTTTGGATAATCCACCTGCACCTTAAAAGGGATTTTTAATTTTTCCCATTCTAACGCAACAACGGCGCTGTTTTCCGTTTCATTCATAAACTCATATTTCAGCCATTCAACACCTTCATTCAGCGGTTCTGTTTTTACATTTACTCTTAGCGCATCTTCCGTGGAGTCGTAAAAAAATGAACCCCACGAAGAATTATTCTTGCTGAATATTAGGGTAGCATCACCATCGCCCATTGCAATAGAAAAACCATAAGTGCCAGCCCCTAAAGGCTTTCCTTCTACCATTACCGCGGTGCTGAAAGTGATGGTAGTATTCTCGTTGGCACCGGCACGCCATGGCGCCCGCTTGCTTGTGCCAAAACCAAGGTCTGCAAAGCCGGTATGCACAAGGCCATTCCAAATTTTTCCCTCTCGTCCTTTCACTCCCGGCCTGTCGTAATGAATCGTTACATCTGTTATACCAATTCTTTCACTCACTGCAGCTTTTTTATTTCCGCCATCAGGTGGCATGGTGAGATTTTGCGCACTGCTTGCGAAGCCGCTGCACACTAATAAAGCAAATAGATAGATTTTTGTTTGCATAAAAAAAAGGTTTAGGTATTAAAGCTAAATATTAGCGAAGCAGGTTGCAATTAATTTTATATGAGTGGCAGATATTTCCATAGCTACGCATCTTGTTCATTAAGACAGATTGCTACTTAAGTATTAAAGCTGTTGCGGGCGGGATGGTTTATTTTAACTCAACTGATGGCAGCAGGTTTATGCTACTTATGCGGTAAAAACAAAGCAAATAGTTAGCGTGGTTCTTCAGAAGCCAGCTGTAACTCCCGGCAAGCCAATATTTTGTGGATGATAGAGGTAACCTCGCACAAGCATCTGTGAGTATAGATAATCAATGGACTGTTATTCAAACGCCAATGATGGGTGGACTACAAGTTTTTGTAAGTTATACTTTCATTTCCAGA
>JALYYM010000539.1 GCA_030946565.1 Bacteroidota bacterium
CCATGTTTCGTCACCAGCTTTTCCACTTCTTCATTCACCATTTCATCCGTCACATTTACCTTATAAATAACAGGCTTTACGGCGGTCAATCCATCTAAAGAAATAACAGGTTTTGTGCCCATTTCAAATGGGAAATCATATTCCGATGGATTAAACATATCAAGGTTACGAAGATCACTTTCCATGGGTAAAGGCTGGGCAAAAATCTCAGGCTTTTCTTTCGTGAGATATTCATTTAATCCCTTCTCAACGGCTTTAATCACTTCATCATAAAAAATAGAAGCGCCATACATTTTCTTCACCATGCCGGCAGGTACCATTCCCTTTCTAAAGCCAGGTATATTAGCCTTTTTGCTATAATCTTTTATTGCTTTTTCGAAGGAAGGATAGTAATCGTCTTTAGAAACCTTTACTATTAATTTATCATGAAGATCTCCGATACTTTCTTTTGTAACACTTGCCATTAATCAAAGTTTATCTTACTGTTCCCGGAACAGAAGGTTATAATTTCTTTACAGAAAAGTTTTGAGTGTGCGCATGGAGGGACTCGAACCCCCACACCATGCGGCATCAGATCCTAAGTCTGACGTGTCTACCAATTTCATCACATGCGCTTTTGGGGCGGCAAAAGTAATTGATTTAGATTAAAAAAACATGTGTTTATTTATTTTACAATTCTGTTTTGACTGAATCCATTTATAACAAAAGGACATTTTACCTTAAATTCTTTCTAAAAAAATATAAAATATTTTACTCTCCCCTGCTATTTTTCAAAGTTTAAATTTCATTAAATCTAAGCATCGCTTTTCTCTGTAAATTCGTATAGATGGAAACCACATTAGATATTCCTAAATACGTCCTTAACGAAGAGGAGGAAAAAAAAGAAATTCTTCGTCACTATCGTGCCCTTTTACGGGTGTTAAAGCCAAAGTTAAAACCGGGCGATAAAGAATTAGTAAGATCTGCGTTTGAAATAGCAGTGGAGGCGCACAAAACTATGCGTCGCAAAAGTGGTGAGCCTTATATACTTCATCCTATTGCCGTGGCCATGATCTGCGTAGAGGAAATTGGGCTCGGCGTGCGCAGTACTATTTGTGCCTTGATGCACGATACTGTTGAAGATACTGACATCACGCTGCAGGATGTGCAACGGGAATTTGGCAGTGAGATCGCCAAAATTGTGGATGGGCTTACCAAGATATCCAACGTGCTTGATGCAAACACTTCGCAGCAAGCCGAAAATTTTAAAAAGATTTTATTAACGCTTACGGATGATCCGCGGGTGATCTTGATAAAGCTTGCAGACAGGCTCCACAACATGCGCACGATGGACAGCATGAAGCGGGAAAAGCAATTAAAAATTTCTTCTGAAACGGTATATGTATATGCCCCCCTTGCACACCGCATGGGTCTCTACAATATAAAAACAGAAATGGAAGATCTCTCCATGAAATACATGGAACCCGATAGCTACAGGTACATTGCGCAAAAACTTGATAATACAAAGAGGGAACGTACCAGGTATATCAATGATTTTATAAGGCCGATAAAAGAAAAGCTGCAGCAGGCAAATCTTGATTTTGATATTTATGGCAGGCCAAAAAGCATTCATTCCATCTGGAATAAAATGAAGAAAAAAGGTATTTCTTTTGAAGAAGTTTATGACCTTTTTGCCATACGCGTAATCCTGAATTCGCCGCCGGAGCGTGAAAAAGAAGACTGCTGGAAAGTATACAGCGTGGTAACGAACGAGTATACGCCCGCTCCTGAGCGGCTTCGTGACTGGTTGAGTAATCCTAAAAATAATGGATACGAAGCGCTGCATACAACGGTGATGGGCGGCCAGGGAAAGTGGGTAGAAGTGCAGATCAGAACAAAGCGAATGAATGATATTGCAGAGAAAGGATTAGCTGCACATTGGAAATACAAGGAAGGCGCTAATGAAGAAAACCGTTTTGACAAATGGTTTCACCAGATAAGAGATATGCTGGCCAACCAGGATACCAATTCAATAGATTTTTTGCAGGATTTTAAGGTATCATTTTTAGC
>JALYYM010000548.1 GCA_030946565.1 Bacteroidota bacterium
ACACTCCTGTTTGGCTTGCCACGATATAGAGAAGTAACCGATGCTTATATGTCTGGCCTGGAAGACAGATTGAATTCCCACCAATCAATTGACCAGGTTGCATCGGTAGCCAGCTTTTTCCTCAGCCGTATTGATGTAATGGTTGATCCGATGCTGGTGGAAAAAGGGTTGAGTGAACTAAAAGGAGAGGTGGCCATCGCTTCCGCAAAAAAGGCTTATGAAATTTACCAGGAGGTAATAAATGGTGACCGCTTTAAAAAACTGGAAGCACAAGGAGCAAACCGGCAGCGGGTATTGTGGGCAAGCACCAGTAGTAAAGATCCTTCGTTCAGTGACGTAAAATATGTAGAGTCTTTAATTGGTAAAGAAACCATCAACACAATTCCTATGGAAACGCTTAATGCATTTCGTGATCATGGGAAAGTGGCAAATACGCTGGAAGATGACCTCGATAAAGCAACCCGGGTATTGCAGCAACTGAAAGAAAACTGGATTAACATAGATACCGTAACCCAAGACCTCGAAAACGAAGGCATAGAAAAATTCAATAAGCCTTACGAAAAGCTTTTAGCGGGAATTGAAAAACAAAAAAAAATGGCACCATCCAATTGAATAAAAAATATGAAAAAGATCAGGGAGATCAAAAGCAGTAAAACTCAAAAGAGAAACGAATACGAGCCAAAAAACATTTACAATTCGACGAGAGAGAAATCCTCTGCCTGGCCAGAAGAACATGAAGAGCAAAGAGGCATAGACATTCGCATGAAGCCGCAACCTTTTCCATCATCAGCAAAACCGGAGAAGAAAAAAAACAAAAAAAAGAACGCGTTAAAAACAAAAAAATGAAGACCAAATGATTACCACTGTTTTTTTTGATATTGGCGGTGTGCTGCTAAGCAATGGCTGGGGTCATCTGTCACGGGAAAAAGCTGCAAAAAAATTCCATCTCAACTATAAAGAAATAGAAGTGTTGCACAATTTTATTTTCAACGTGTTCGAAATAGGTAGCATTTCCCTCGATGATTATCTCGATACGGTAGTATTCAATCATCCAAGAGATTTTTCAAAAGAAGCGTTTAAAAATTTTATGTTCGCTCAGTCCGTAGAGTTGCCGGATATGCTGCCCTGGTTAAAGGAATGGAAAAAAAATTGTGGGTTCCGTGTTTTTTCAATCAATAACGAAAGCAGGGAACTCAATGATTACCGCATTAAAAAGTTTTCACTGCATCAATGCTTTGATGGCTTTTTTTCATCCTGTCATGTCGGTAGGCGTAAACCTGATCCGGGCATTTTTCATACAGCTTTGGGCATAGCACAGGTGCAACCTCAGGAGTGTGTATATTTTGATGACCGGCTGATGCTGGCAGATTCAGCACAAAAGCTGGGCATTCACAGCTTTCATCACCAGGATTTTGAAACCACAAAAAAAAATCTTGAAAATATCGCAGGGGGAAATAAAAGATAAATTATGATTAAGAAAACAATAGAATTTGTAGTGTCCTTCTGTTGTTTTTGGTAATACAGCCATTTTCACAAGCCACAAATTCATTGACTATTGATTCTGCATTTGCAATGGCAAAACGCCACTTACCTTTAGCAAACAAATGGCGCTTATTGAAAAAACAAAACAGTATTCCATAAAAAATGCTGCTAAAGGCTACTTGCCGCAATTCAACATCAATGAATAAGGCACTTACCAGTCTGCTGTACCTGAGTTACCAATTTCTATTCCTAATCTGATACATTGGCTTACCAATAGCGTACATAAAAAAATAAGTAAATGATGTTTAATTTTGAGAATTCAAAATATAATATCAGGTGCCTAAAATAGCTATCTATAAATTCTTAACCTTTTACATTTTTGCTTATGATGCTTTGAATGAACCACCACATTTGCATATAGCTAAGGAAAAGGGTAATAGACAGCGTTCGGCTAAAATCTGGTTAACAACATTCGGGATTGCTGGTAGAGGAAGTTTATCAGACACAGACTTGAATCAAGCACTAAAATTAATCAAAAATAATCAACAGATTCTGATAGAGGCTTATAACAAGGTGAAAGATGGTAAAAAAGTAACAACAATAAAATTTAAATAATAATGGCAAACCTATTAAAAAATAAAACTATGAGTATTGAAAAAATACTCTTTAATACACCGGGGTGTATAACAATCAAATTAGAGGATGGAAGAATGATAATTAGCCCTTTGAAATTTTTTCCCGAAATACAAAAATTAAGTGTTGACAAACGGAAAAAATATACCATTGTAGATGATAGAACAATTTTATTTTCATTCACTGACACAATATATCACCTTGAGGACTTCGTTGGCTTAGAAAGCAAATGGAGACAGCGATAATCTTACTTGCAGCGGTTGCCGAACCAAGGCAGCAGCTAAACCCGGTTTGCCAAAATTTAGGCTGACAGTTATATTCTCTGCTTTATTGCACAATGTATCTGTTGTCATATTGCTTTAAAGGAAGCAAGTGAAACTCAATTCTCAATTCTCAATTTTATAAATGAAAGGGGAAAAAACAAATTCTCAATTTTCAACTCTCAATTCTTTTCCCATGTTAGTAAAGAACTTTATTACACATTGCGTGACCCTGCATCATTAGTTATGTTATTTGGGTTACCCATCACGGGCTTTCACACCGGTTGACAGTATGCCTTGTATGGGCGCAATGGATAGCACGGTTAAATCCGGAAACCTACTTCATTGAAGTAATGCGAATGGTGATATTGAAAGGGAGCGTTTTTAATGATATAAAATATTAGTTTTTGATTATGACGGGCTTTGCAATACTATTAACGGTTGGGCAATTCTTAACTATAAAAAAAACAATTAAAAAATTAGGCTATAAAGTTTACGATTCTTCGTCGTTTTGTGTGCAGCCTTTTTGCCAGGCAGCATAATTCTAATTAAGCATCCTCGCATTGCACTCTTATACTTTTTCTTATACTGAAACAAAATCAAAAGTCATTATTCGATTGCAACATCACTCAAAAACAACGCTTTCATAAATCAGTAAATTATGCAACTTATAAATGAAGTTGTGTAACAACTGTAGGTATCAGTATGGCGACCTTTGAATGGAACAATTTATACTTAACACAATTACATACTTAACAATTATGTTTTCTACAATAGTTATTATGGCTGAATGCGTAGATGAAATTTTAGCGGCAAATGCCTAAGCCCGATACGGGCATATTTTGGCTATGCGCATAGCACAGGTACGGCCAGAGGACTGTGTTTATTATTGATGACCACCTCATGCTTATGCAGGCAGCAAAAAAGCTGGGCATTTACAGCTTTCATCACCAGGATTTTGAAACCACAAGAAAAAATCTCATAAATCTAAATAAATAAAAAACCTAATTAAAATGAAAGAAGAAAATCAAAATGTATTTGGCATTTACGGGCTGGGAACTATGGGGAGAAATCTATTGCTGAACATGGCCGATCACGGTTTTGCTGTAGCCGGCTTTAACAGGCACAGTGATAAAGTGGATTTGTTAATGGAAGAAAGCAATGGCGATGGCGTACAGGGTTTTACAGAATTAGCCGATTTTATCAATAGCCTTAAATCTCCAAAAACGGTGATGCTGTTAGTAACAGCAGGCAAGGCTGTAGACGAAGTAATTACACAATTACTTCCGTTGTTAAATAAAGGCGACATTATTATTGACGGAGGCAATTCACATTTTACTGATACGGACAGGCGTTACAAAGATTTAGAAGAAAAGGGATTTCGTTTTATTGGTATGGGCGTGTCTGGTGGTGAAGAAGGCGCCCGCAAAGGACCAAGCATGATGCCGGGTGGCGACAAGCAAGCCTACCAGCAGGTGGAGTATATTCTCGAAACGATAGCAGCTCACGTTAATGGTGACCCTACCGTTACTTATCTCGGGCCACGCTCGGCAGGCCATTTTGTAAAAATGGTACATAATGGTATTGAATATGCGTTGATGCAACTGATTGCAGAGACCTACGAGATTTTAAAGAACGGGCTTCACCTGGAGAATGAAGCCATTCATGATATTTTTAAAAAATGGAACGATGGCAGGCTTCAGTCTTTTCTGCTGGAAATTACCCGTGATATTTTTGCCTTCATAAATCCCGATACCGGCCATTTGTTGCTGGATGATATTAAAGACGAAGCTAAATCAAAAGGAACGGGTAAGTGGACTTCGCAAGTTGCAATGGATATAAACCTGCCTATTCCCACTATTGATATTGCCGTTTCTATGCGTGACTTATCAAAATATAAATCATTGAGAACACAGGCGGCAGCTATGTATGCTGATACGCCAGCGATGCAGCTAACAGATAACCCTGATGAATACATTGCAACCCTTGAACAGGCATTTTATTTTGGCGTGGTAACCGCTTTTGCACAGGGTATGCACCTGCTATACAAAGCATCCCAGGAATTTAAGTATGACCTGGAACTGGACCAGATTGCAAAAATATGGCGGGGTGGTTGTATTATCAGGGCAGCGTTTTTAGAAGATATTTATAGCGCCTTTCAGTCAAATGCAAAGCTGGAACATTTTCTGTTAGATAAGTCCATTCAATCAACACTCAAAAACAGTTTGCCGGGTATTCGTACTGTAGTTTCAGACGCTGCAAAATACGGTTTGGCAGTTCCTGCTTACGCAGCGTCATTGAGTTATTTTGATGCTTTTCGCAGTGAAAAAATGCCTGCAAATCTTATACAGGCGCAGCGGGATTATTTTGGGGCACATACGTATGAATTGATCGGCAAAGAAGGTGTTTTCCATACCGAATGGCAAACTGATGTAAAAAGTCCTTTGGCTTTAGAACCAGCCTAAAAAAAAAATCCACGGAAAGAATAATTATTTCTGTCGTATAAAATACGTGCAATGAATTTTTGGAGCCAAGCTGCATTGCTACTATTTTCCATCGTTGTGTCGCACTCTTGTACGTTTTGTATAAAATGCAGCAATAAACTATCTGTCCCCGTTCACGCGAAAGTTACCTGGCATACAGTATACCAAATTTTGAAAACAGATTATCTATGGCATCCACTGCAAAACCCCAACCTGCTATCTTCATTGTTTTTGGAGCAACGGGCGATTTGAACCGCCGCAAAATAACACCGGCGTTTTACAATTTATTTTTGGCTAACTGGTTGCCGGAAAATTTTGCTATTATCGGTACCGGTCGTACTAAATACACCGACGATAAATTCAGGGACAAATTATTAGATGGCATAAACCAATTTTCAAGAAAGGGGAAGGCTAAAAAAGAAGATTGGGCAACATTTTCATCCCACATTTTTTACCAGGTTTCCGATCTCAAAGATGCAAAAACATATAAAGAATTTGCAGCAAGGATACTGCATTATAAACAGGAATGGAAACAGGAGCCGCAGGTAATTTTTTACCTGGCCATATCACCCAACTTCTTTCCTGTTATAACAAAAAATATTTCTAAAAGTAAATTGGCCGGTAACCCCGATACTACCCGTATCGTTATTGAAAAGCCTTTTGGCCACGACCTTGAATCGGCAAAATCGTTAAACAAATATTTGGGTAGCATTTTTGAGGAGAGGCAAATATTCCGGATAGACCATTATCTCGGCAAACTAGTGGTTCAGAATATAATGGCATTTCGCTTTGCAAATGCTGTGCTGGAACCTTTATGGAGCCGTAATTACATCGAGCATGTGCAGATTTCAGTAACCGAGCAATTAGGCATTGGCAGCCGGGGGGAATATTATGATGATGCACACCACAGCGTGGTGGTAGATTTTATTTTCCCGATGCCTATCAAAGGATTAACTTATTAATTAACAATAAATATAGAAGAAATGAAAAAGAATTATGAAATAAAAGGAATGAGCTGCGGAGGCTGTGTCAGCAACGTAAAGAGGGCTTTGTTACAACTGCCGGATGTTACAGAAGCGGATGTACAATTGAATCCGCAAAGTGCGGTTCTTACCATGAGCAAACCTGTTAATGTAGAAGAATTGCAAGCCCAGCTTAAGAAGGCGGGTCATTATACCATTAAAGAAGCGCTTTTAAATTAAGAATCAAAGCATGGAAGAAAGTTATGGCACATTATCCGAAACGATTAATGGCCTAAAAAAGGATGGCTATGTACTGGATTTCAATGTACAACAGGAACGAATTGTTTGTCATCAGACAAATACCGTATTGTCACCTGAAGATTTTGAAATTGATAAGGCATACCGGTTCGAAGGTGTGTCTGACCCGGAAGATCTGTCGGTATTATATGCTATATCCTCTGCTAAGTTTGACATGAAAGGTGTGTTGGTGAACGGCTATGGAATTTCTGCAGATGCTGCAACCGATGCCATAATTGCAAGGTTGAAAACACATTCGAAGAAGCCTGCTTAACTATGATTGATTAAAAAGGAAATAATGAAAAATAAATCGAAGCCTCAATTTTCCTAAAGGTGAAAAGAAACGAACAAACTCAAAAATATGCATTTTCACTTTTTATCTTTTTTAACCACCGGAGTATTTGTTTTATCATGGTACCTGAGTGGATTTATCCTGGCACTATGGGTTATTTATGACGTTGTATATGTTAATACTTCCGTATCGAAACCTTTAAAAGTAGGCTGGCCAATTATTGTTTTCTTTTTCTCAGTAATAGGGTTGTTGTTGTACCTGTTTACATGCAGGGCACCGGGAATAGCGAATCTAAAGGGGGATAAAGAAAAGAAGGTTCACCACAACTACGTAACACCAGTATTTAATTTAGTTACTGGCTCGGTAATTCATTGTGTTGCAGGAGATGGTTTGGGAATAATGACGGCAATGGTTATTGGCAGATATATGGGACTGAATTTCTGGACTGAATTTACGGGGGAATATATTGCCGGATTTCTCTTTGGATGGATACTGTTTCAATATCCCGCAATGAGAAGTATGGGAAATAATCCTAAAGAGGCTTTATGGAAAGGAGGAAGGGCTGAATTTTTTTCTATGATTACGCTAATGACGGGCATGGTGCTTACAATGAAATTCATTCAACCACACATTGTATCATCAGCGCCAATGCCCGGTACTTATGCTTTCTGGGGAATTGCAGCATTTGCTCTTTTTATAGGAACTATTGTAACCTATCCTATGAATTGGTGGCTTGTTTCCATCGGTTGGAAACACGGGATGACTTAGAGATTTTTCATCAATGCAAGTATGTTGAAAGTAAAATAAAAGGATTTTCAAAAAATAAAATCAATTAAAATAAATATTATGGAAACAGAAATTATGAACCCCGAAGTAAAGGAAACTTTATCACCATCCCTACTACAAAAAATGAATGCCTACTGGCGCGCTGCCAATTATCTTTCTGTCGGGCAAATCTATTTGTACGATAACCCGCTTTTAAAAGAGCCTCTGAAACTCGAGCATGTAAAGCCGATTGTAGTTGGCCACTGGGGCACTA
>JALYYM010000560.1 GCA_030946565.1 Bacteroidota bacterium
AAACCTTGGAAAAAAAACAGGCAAAGGCTTTTACGATTACAAAAAATAAAACAAGTCTTTAAATCCATTTTCTAAATAAATTCCTTCATGCTATTTTCACCAACAAATCATTGCACGATTGGAAAATAATCTGGCGGAAAACCTTTCAAACAAAAAAATATTAGTAACAGGCGCTGCCGGTCTCGTTGGCGGCGAACTGGTGAAACAATTGCTGGATAAGGGTTACAGTGTAACGGCAATATATCATTCTTCACCTTTACAAATTTCTCATACAAATCTTCAGACAGTGCAATGTGATATTCTCGATCCTTCATGCCTGGAAGAAATAATGCGGGGGATAGATTATGTTCATCATTGCGCTGCGCTTGTTTCTTTTGATAAAAAAGATAAACATCGTTTACTCAAAATAAATATTGAAGGAACCGCTAATGTAGTAAATGCATGTATTGATGCCGGTGTAAAAAAACTCATTCATGTAAGTTCTGTATCAGCGCTCGGCAGAATAAGAAGCGGGGAAACGATTACTGAAAAAATGAACTGGACGGAAGAGACAAGCAACAGCATTTATGGAAAATCAAAATACCTGGGGGAGTTGGAAGTATGGCGTGGCACCGGCGAAGGCCTTGAGGCAGTGATTGTAAACCCGTCATTAATTCTTGGTGGCGATAAATGGGAGGAAGGATCTTCGGCAACTTTCAAATCTGCCTACAATGAATTTCAATGGTATACCGAAGGTGGTGGTGGATTTGTAGATGTGCGGGATATAGCCACCATAATGATTTTGTTAATGAACAGCGAAATAAACAATGAACGTTTTATTTTAAGCGCTGAGAATTTATCTTACAAAGAAGTGTTCACAACTATGGCGAAATGTTTCGGCAAAAAACCACCCTCTAAAAAAGTAACACCTTTCATGGCAGAGATTGTTTGGAGAATAGAAGCTATTAAAGCAGCGTTCACCGGCAACAAATCTTTGCTTACAAAAGAAACAGCACAAACAGCATTGACAACCGTTTTCTTTGACAACCGTAAAATTTTATCTGCCCTGCCGGGATTTAAATTTATATCCATTGCAGAAGCAATTAAGCATACCTGTGAAACGTTGAAGAAAAAATATAACCTTACCTAATTCATTTTTTTAAAACCTACTATGAGAAATTACCTGGCTAATTCTTCTTTTTTGCAACTGAATTTTCACGCTGATAAAAAAATATTTTTTGCTCTTTTATTATTTGTTGTAGGCAGTTTTTCTTTCGGCATAGCCGATGCACAACAACCATATTATACTATAAAGGGAAAAATAGTTGATAAGAATACAAAGGCTCCATTGCAGGGTGCATCAGTGTTTGCACAGAACACGACCTTTGGTGTTGCCTCCGACTCCTCCGGAAATTTCACACTGAGGTTGCCGGATGGAGGCTATTCTATAATCGTTACTTACTCAGGTTACGAAACGGAATCTGTTCGCGCCAGCAATACTTCCAGTGAGAACGATAATCTTGTAATTGAAATAGGAGCAAAAGAAAAATCCCTGGAAGAGGTTTCTATTGCCATCAGTAGTGAAGTGAAAGATGGCTGGGAAAAATATGGTGTGTTCTTTACCCAAAATTTTCTTGGACAAACAAAGTTTGCCAGGCAGGCGATCATCCAAAATCCGGACGCATTACATTTTTATTTTAGTAAAAAAAGAAACCGCTTAAAGGTATTGGCAACAGAGCCACTCACGGTTCAAAACTTTGCTTTGGGCTATACCTTAAAGTTTGCGATTGATTCATTTACGTATGAATATGGCACCAATGCAAACCTATTTGTTGGCTATCCGCTTTTTACTGAAATGGCCGGCACACCTGACCAAAAAGCCACGTGGGCTGAGAACAGGGCGATGGCCTATAAGGGATCTATCGTCCAATTTATGCGAAGCTTGTATCATCAAACACTTACAGATGACGGCTATGAACTCCAATTCATTGAAAAGAAAAATGACAAAGAAGCGAGTGTTCCTTTAACCGATCTCTATGCAGAGTTGAATTATGAAAAAGATTCTTCTACCAGCACAATTGAATTTCATCCGCAACAAACAAACATTTCCGTGATCTACAATAAAGCAAAACCTGAACAAGAATACCTTGACTACAATCAACTTGCTGGTAAAAACCTGCAGGTGTCGCGGTTGATTTTTGCGCCTGATGAAGTTATTAGCATTGAGCAGAATGGTTATTATTTTGACCAGACAGACATCACTACCAATGGATACATGGGCTTCAAAAAAATTGCAGATATGCTCCCTTATGATTACGAGCCGCAGTAAAAAAAACTTTCTTCCAAAATATTTTTTCAGCTATTAGCTATTAGTTTTATCTGTATCGCATTGGCGTTGTTCGGCGATAAGGAAGCTCAGGTAAAAAAACGGATTTTCTTTCGCTAATCAAATGCAATTCAAATCTTGCTGTCAACTTTTTTCGTATTAACTTGTTAATACGCCTTTGACTTACCCCGCAAACGATACAGCTCTTTTACTTTTTAGCCGCACAGCGAAGCAAGAAGCATTTTACAAAAATTTTTTTTCAGAACCTAATTATCGTCACAACGAAAAATTAGCGCAACGGTTAATTGATCGCACAAAAAAATTAGTCCAACAAACAGCGCTGCCATTCTTTACCATTGATGAAAAGCTGCAGCGTGGCGAAAGTTTCGGCGAGCGGCTGTCCAATGCTATGGCTGATATTTTTGAGAAAGGATTTCAGCAGGTAATTGTTATTGGAAATGATTGCCCGCTGATATCTGCCGCGTTAATAAATGATGCGGTTGATGAAGTGCGCAAAGGCCACCTGATACTGGCGCCTACGCGTAAGGGTGGGGTTTATATGTTAGGATTTACAAAAGAGAAGTTTGAGAAATCTTCCTTTGAAAATATTCGCTGGCAGACTTCAGCAGTGGCTGAGCAGTTGTGCCAATATGCCAAAGAACATTGTTTGTCAACTTATCATCTTCCCTGCCTTGATGATATAAATGACTATGCTGACTTGACAAGTTCACTAAGTGAACTCTCTCTTACTGATCCGCTTCGCTTGTATATACAAAGCCTTATAGCTTCGATTAATATTTTACATGCCGGTACCTCAATAGCAGCGCTTCTTCAAGCCTGCCTTGCCA
The DNA here is from genome assembly GCA_030946565.1 of Bacteroidota bacterium. The sequence continues at coordinate 3,154 of JALYYM010000560.1, forward strand.
ATAATAATCTACGCGGGCCTCCTTCGCTTACAATGCTTGCTTAGCCTGCATTTCAAGGCTTCTCTTACATTATTCAATTT
>JALYYM010000639.1 GCA_030946565.1 Bacteroidota bacterium
TGCAGGGAAATGCAGGCGCCGGCGGCGTTTCACTGGCATTGGCAGCAGATAAAGTAATTGCAACCAAAGGAGTTGTGCTTAATCCGCATACAAGAAATATGGGATTGTACGGTTCCGAGTATTGGACATATTTGCTGCCGAAAAGAATTGGAACAGACCGGGCAACGTTGTTTACCGAACAATGCCTTCCCTGGGGAACAGCCATTGCGTTGGAAGTAAAATTGATTGACGATTGCTTTGAAGAAACGGGGGAAGCTTTTCGTGATAAAATTAAAATGACGGTAGAAGAACTTGCCAAGCTTTCTTATTTCCCTCAATTATTAACTGCTAAACAATTCAAGCGCAAAAGAGATGAAAGCTACAAGCCCTTGCAAAAATATCGCGACGAAGAATTAGAAAAAATGCACAAAAACTTTTTTGAAGACGACTGGGGCTACGATTGGAAGCGGCACTGCTTTGTATATAAAATTGTTGCCGGTGATGAAACAAACTTAATAGGAGAGAAAGATCTTTTTTTTGAACGAAGAAAAATATGGCGAAGAAGAAAGGATGAGAAAATGTTTTATGAATTATGAGAATTCAATTGCTCTTCGGTTTAATATCAACAGATAAGCAACCTTCTACTGCTTCATAGACATTAGGTATTAATTCTTCCATAGTTTCAGCTTGCGTTACACAGCCTGGCAAAGCAGGTACTTCCGCCCAGTAGCCGCCTTCTTCCGCCTGGTGTATAATGACTTTTAATTTCATAAAAAGATTTTCATAAAAAGATTTTATTAAAAATACATAATATTATTTCAACATACACGGCACATGTGAATATGAAAGCGAAGGTTTACATTAACTGAGTATAAAAAACTATTGCGGATATTTACATTGTTAATTAATTAATAGGAAAATGGAATTGCAATGCCCGATGCCCAAACTTGATTTTGATATCATCACCTTAGGGCATGGCAGTGGTGGCACGCTTACCAATCAATTATTGAGCAGTGGTGTCTTTAATGTTTTAAGCAATCTTTATTTGGATGAGAAACATGATGGTGCAATTTTTCCAATGAATGGTAAGATGGCTTTCAGCTCCGATAGTTTCGTAATTTCTCCTATATTTTTCCCCGGCGGCAACATTGGCGAACTGGCGGTGAACGGAACCGTGAACGACCTTGCTATGTGCGGGGCTATTCCTCAATTTCTTTCACTTTCATTTATTATAGAAGAGGGATTAACCATGACGGAGTTCTGGAACATTTTGAACAGTATAAAAAACGCCTGTGATAAAGCAGGAGTGCAGGTGGTAACCGGTGATACTAAAGTTGTAGAAAAAGGGAAAGGTGATAAAATATTCATTAATACTTCGGGTGTAGGTTCACTGCACGAAAAAGCCAACATAAGTTTTCGAAATATAAAAGCTGGAGATAAAATTATTCTTAGCAATAAAATCGCCACGCATGGTATTGCAATAATGAGCATAAGAGAAGGGCTGGATTTTGAAACGGATATTGTAAGTGATACAACCAATCTCAACTTCACTATCAAAAAACTGCTGGATGAATATGGAGAAAATATTCACCTCTTTCGCGATCCTACAAGGGGTGGCGTGGCAACCGTTTTAAATGAAATAGCAAGAGATACTAATTTTGGAATGGAAATTCATCAAAAGAATATTGCTGTTGATGAACAGGTGTATGGAGCTTGTGAGTTACTCGGCCTGGACCCATTATATGTTGCCAATGAGGGTGTGTTCATTGCTATTATTGATGCAGATATTGCCGATGATTTGTTACAAACATTAAAGCAGGATGAAAATGGTGCCGAAGCCACATGTATTGGTGAAGTAACTAAAGATCATCCCCGGCAGGTAATCTTAAATAGTAATATTGGCGGAAGGCGTGTAGTAAATATGTTGGTAGGTGAGCAACTACCAAGAATATGTTAGAAGTCCCATTAAGTCATTTATTTTTAGATTGAATAAAAATTATGAATGCATTCCCGCTTTTACTCACTATATATGCCGGGTTTGCGCATGCTTTCGAAGCGGATCATTTGTTGGCGGTAAGCAATATTGTGTCACGTCGTAATAATATCAGGCTGTCTTTAAAAGACGGCATTTACTGGGGCCTCGGGCATACTTCTACTATATTATTAATAGGAATATTAGTATTGCTTTTCAGAATAAATATTTCCACGCAATACTTTCATTACCTGGAAGCCATTGTTGG
>JALYYM010000663.1 GCA_030946565.1 Bacteroidota bacterium
GGTGTCAATAAAGTTTTCCATTACCCTGAAGGAATCGTGTGGAGATACTGCTTCAAGGGGTAAAAACTTACCAGGGTTAGTAAGGGCCGCGGTAGCTGTATCTTCTTCTTCATCCAAAAAAAAGGCATCCCCGCCCGCGTGGATATCCACTTGCAGTGTTTCCCTATTTATAAAGCATCGCGTGTTATTCATAGCCATGGCTTCCCCCACGTCAAAATAAAACCTTTCTTTTTTGCTTAGCTGTTTCATAGATTCAATACTCCTTTATCGTTCCAAAAATCTATAGTGTACCTGTATCCACCCGGCCTGGAAGTATCCCGTGTGAGCCATCTTGTATAAATATCTTCGATTTGGCTTATGTCAATGACCTCGTAGCCTTTAAACCGCAGGCAACTAATTTCAATATTTTCAGTGATGGCATTCATATTCCCCAACATGGATTTGCTGTCGGTCTTGCTTATCACAAAGCCGTCGTTGATCAACTTTATTTCTTTTTTTATAAAGGCATCTTTAAAATAATGCCTTTTCAAAAGTGCGGCAAGCCGGCTGCTAAACTCGGGCATCGTGCCTTTGATGGTTTTGCCCCTGGTGAGCACCAGCAGCAGTGACGGGTTGTGCACATACATCACTAAAAATTTGCCGGCGAAGCCAGTGGCAATCAATTTAGCATACCAGGAGTGCATTTCCTGCCCGTCAGCGGGTTTGGAAATAAACAGCGCAGGCTTCAGCCGTGAGATGTTCAACAATTTTTGAACGGCATGCACAATTATCATAAGACAAAAATAAATATCGCCCGGTGATATAATGATGATTTTTCTTTTTAAATAAAACTATCGGCGCAGACACGGGCAGGGAGGAAGTAAGAGTTTCTTTATTTTTTTTGCTGTATAAATCTCCAGAGATACTTTCCCTTGTCAGCATTGTGTAAACCTTAAGAGATCATTTAATATTTTCATGAAAGGAAACAAGGGAGCTTTATATTCTTGGCAATTCCGACGATATTCTTATCTCCCGCTTAATTTAGTTAACCGTGAAGCCATATTTTTTGTAAATATCTTTTGCCGTATTGCTGGTGATAAAATACATAAAGTCTTTTGCCGCCTGTGGGTGCGGTGCTTTTTTCATTAGCCCTGCTATGTAAGTTGCACGGATGTTTTCATTGGCTGGAATGTTTATCATTTCTACCGGATGCTTTATCATTTGCTGGTAAAACGCTTCGCTGTACCATACCGGCGCCGCATCACTTTGGTTGTATAATATGCGCATAGGGCTTTGGCGGTGATGTATCTGCGTGAGATACGTTGTACTGTCCTGAACCTTTGTAACCATGATGGTTTTCTTCAATGCATCGCCGCCTGCTTTTACAAAGGCTTCTTCTATTCTTTTGCCAATACCTTCCCATTCAGGATTGGGCATGCTTACTCTTACATCACTTCTTACCAGGTCTTTAAGGCTTTGAATATTTTTTGGATTGCCCGCGGGTACCATAATGGCTAATGTATTATAAGCATATACAACAGTATCGCTGAAGTAATTATTCATTTGGTCAATACGGTTCTTGCCGGCTGTATATACATCGGGTTGTAAAGTAATGCGCATATTCCCCACCGTTAGTGAGCCTCCTGCTACCTGCCTGGCAAGAATACCGGGCGGCAATGTCTCTGCAAATATCCGCTGGTATTGGGGATATTGTTTTTTAAATGCAGCCAGCAAATCATCTATGCACATAAACTGGTTGCCTGCAAAAAAGACCACGAGCTGCGGATCGTTGATGTCTCCAAATAAATCCGGTACATTATCAATACCGGGAATAGTAAACATCACCGTGCTTTGCGGCGGTGTATTCCACGGAGGATCAAAGCGATGATCCTGTGCCTGTGCAGTCATTACTAAAACGTTTACGAGTAAAACTGATATGATTATTTTTTTCATTTTATATTTTTTACCTGGTAAAAATTATGGTTTAATCACAGACCAGCCTTCTGCCTGCCTTATAATAATTTCACCCGCACCGCTTGGTACAATCCCGATGAAATCATAAATCTGATCACGGCTTATTTTTCTTTCAATTAAACTATTGTTGCATTGGGAAACGATCACGCCTTTTCCAACCAACGCCTTTAATTCTTCTTCATACTTTCCGCCCTTTAGGTAAGCATCTGTGCCACCGCTGAAAGCGACCAACTCAATTTTTACCTTACCGGCAAGCCGCGGGTCTTTCAAAGAATTATTGATGTTACGAATTGCCTTCTCAATTATTTTAGGATCGTTGGTATCTAACTGGTAAATGGCATGATAATGTTTTTGCTTAGCCGTGGCGCCCGTAAATGCACGGTTAGTTTGCAAGAGGCCTGTATCAGTTTGTGCTGAAGAGGTTGTAGTGATTGCGATTGCCCAAATAGTGACGAAGAGTAATTTTTTCATTGTATGTTTTATGTTGTTAAAAAAATGATTAGATATTTTTATGATTCATTGCTTCTTTGATTGGCTTATAAGGCCCATACTTATGTTGTTTCTCAGAAAAAGAATCTATATAAGGCCCGAAAGGATAATCAAAAGGCTTCTTTGTAATATTCTTCCAGTCTTCGCTTTGGTCTTTGTGCGGCCGTGGCTGTGAGTTTACAAACGCAGCTACATCCCAGGCTTCTTCATAAGAGAGTACAGGTTTGTGATAATCTGTACCAAAAGGCATGTTGTTTTTTACAAAGCCTGCAAAGTTACTAAGGCGATATAAGCCTGCTCCGTCGTTGTAACTATGTTCACCCCATAATGGCGGGTACACATAGCCATTAGCCTCACCATTTTCAACTCCCTGGCCACTATTTCCGTGGCAACTCTGGCAATTCGCAACGTATACAATTCTGCCTTCTGCCGGGTTAGCCGCCCGGTTTAAATATTTTAACTTCTCAATTCCTGTTCCGCCTCTTGCATCCCCTTTTGATATGCCTTCACCCAGCCATTTCATATACGCGTATATAGCTTTCATTTCATGGGTAGTAGTGTCAAGGGCTTTCCCATTGAGGCTTCTTTCAAAACAATCGTTTACCCTGGCATAAATATCCTGCAGGCCATTGTTGCGTGCACGAAATTGTGGATAGGTAGAAAATACCTTGCCGTAATTATTTCCATAAGGAACTATGCCGGCTTTCAAATGACAGTTCTGGCAATTCATGCCGTTGGATATTTGCGCAACGGTGCCTTTCGGGCCGAGATAATAAGAAGTGTTTTCTATAAGATCATGGCCATACAAAATCAACTTGCCATTGTCGGTCCCGGTTGGTATTTGGTATTCGTTTGAGCCCCACCATACAGTATCTGCAGGTTCTTCAGCTACATATTGAGCAAAGGCTTTATTCCGCTCTTTGTCTTTTTTGCATTCCGTTACTACTTCACCGGCAATAACTATTGCGACTATAAGAAACAAAGTAACAGGTACCCATTGTGTTTTCATGAAATTATTTTTTTATTTATAGCTTATCTCATAAATTTTAAATGGCGTTAACCGGGATATCCAGGTCTGTTGCGAAATCGCAGATTAGCGGATCTGGTATATGCTTCACAAAATGCCGCCATGCATACCTGATTAAGCAAAAATGCGTAAGGCCACTCACAAAGAGATAAAACATCACAGGAGCTACGTATAGCAGTAGCGCATGGCCTGCCATTACAAAAGGCCAGGGCAGAAATATACTTACCATACAGCGCACTATACTTTCTTTGAATCCCACATTCAGAATAATATCTTTTTCGAGCCATGTTTTTTTGTTGGTTGTTTCATTTTTTGGATGTGCAATAATACCGCCAACGGTGATAATCGCATGTGTACTTGTTTTCATCATATTTATTTTAAGCTGTTTAAATTTTATTGTTTTCATACTTCAAAGGTAACCTGGTGATCAGCCACCGGGAAATCATTAAAGGTGATGCTCCATAACCTGTGGTTATCAATTTATTTATTAATGTGCCAGATAAATTACCGCACACAATGCTCGTATAGATATAAGCACCCATAAAATAATGCCCTGCATTAAAGGCTTGTATCCAACTGATCTCAATACTTTTGCTGATAAGCCGCAGCCAATTAAAAAGAGCGTGAGCGTTAAGCATGACTTTGCGAGATTCACACATAGTGATTATTATTTTGGTACTAATGGTATATAAGTATTGAGGATCATTGCCAGTATAAAGAGGCCAATGAAGTAAGGAATTTTTACTTTACTGTTTTTATTCTTAAAAAGAAAAGCAGATAGAAATGCTACGGGTATAATCCATAATGCCCTCGCCAGTTTCCTGGTAATGATTCATTACCTGAAGTTATGATGTTTTGCAAATTTCATGAACAGGTTTTGCAATCCTTCTGCCTGGCCATGTTGTTGTATGAAATAAAAATATCTTTCGATGCTAAGGCCTTTTACATCTATGATCGTGCATTCTTTATTTTGCAATTCTTTTAACACAGAATGAATAGAAAGAAAAGCCATCGCTTCAGAATTTAGTAAATACAGCTTTATACTTTCTGTGCTGCCTAATTGCATCTCCGTTTTTAACTGGGAGATTTTAATTTTTAATGGCTTCAAGGCATACGCCAGCACGTCAAGCGTACCTGAGCCCGGCTCCCGTAAAAGCAAAGGCATTTTTAGTAATTCTTCAGGCTTAATCGTCCCTTTTTTTGCTAGGGAATGATTGATGCCTGCTACTAACACCAGTTCATCTTTTATAAATTCTGTGTATTTAAAAAGAGAACTTTTTGAGCGCCCTTCAATGATGCCGAGATCAATAATTTTGTTTTGCAATTCTTCTTCAATATGCTCTGTATTATTAATGCCAAGTGAAACCCTTATCTCCGGGAACTTTTTATGAAACGCTGCAAGCACTTGTGGCAGCACGTATTGGGCGATGGTGGTACTGGCGCCAATCCGCAGCTTGCCTTTGTGACGCTGCGTAAAAGAGTTCATTTCAAACTCCAGGTTGCCATACATGGTAAAGAGCTGGCCGGTAAATTCCAGTAAGGTTTTTCCTGCTGGTGTTAATTTTATTTTAGTTCCATTCCGCTCGAAGAGCTTTACTTTAAAATGATTTTCTATTTCCCTGATGTGCTTTGTAACGGCAGGTTGCGTAATATATAATTCCTCAGCGGCTTTTGTAAAATTGATCCTGCTGGCAACGGTGTGAAAAACTTTTAAACGAAAATCAAACATGGCTACAATTAATCATTTCTTTTTAAAACTACAGAAAAAGAAAATTCTATTGATATTAAAAGGCATTGTAGTTTACATATATCGTAAAACATCTTTATTTGGTAAAAAGAATTGTCAAGAGAAGCGACCACGTTTACAAGTACCGCCGGTTTATCTTTCAGGTTTAAAAATGGAGTAGACGGTGGTGTCAGTTGCCATCGGTAGAAAATTTGATTACGCAGTCAGCGGTTTAAAAATTGGGTAGATGGTGGTGTCAGTTACCCGTACCTTCATGCCAGGCCTGCTAACGAGGATTACACGCTTACAGCAAAAGGATATTTTCTTGCGGACCTAACGGTCAACTATACACGCAAAAAATACCAGATAGGAATTTTGACAAAAATCTCTTTAACCAGTTACAGTACGAGTCGCAGGTTGAGTTTGTATCAAGATTAAAATATGAAGCGCAACCAAATAGGTGAAGTAAGCTATACAACAGGCGTTCTTTTTTGCAAAGCTAAAATTCTCTGTGTTTTTTCTTCCAAGGGTGTCAAAAGGTTTAGTGAAGCGCTTTACTAAACTTCTTTTGCTTTCGCACTATGAGAAAAACTTCGTTTGTTATTAACGGAAAGGGATGGATCTATTGCCGGCGATCATTTCAAAAAGGACTCAACGGCGAGCATATATCCTTTCAACCCAAAACCAAAAATAGTACCTGCACATTTCGCCGTGATGTGCGAATATTTTCTGAACTCTTCGCGGGCTTCTATATTGGAAATATGCACCTCTACTACGGGTACTTTTATTGCGGCTATTGTATCTCCTATTGCAATTGAGGTGTGGGTATAGGCGCCTGCATTTAAAATAATACCATCCATTTTTAGGGCAGCACTTTGCAATTCATTAATCAAATCTCCCTCAACATTACTTTGGTAATAATCGAAGTCAACGTTCTCATATTTCTTCCTGATCTTATTGAAGTAATGCTCAAATGATTCGCCGCCATAGATGTCAGTTTCCCTTGATCCTATAAGGTTTAAATTCGGTCCGTTTATAATTGCTATTTTCATATCCTCTAACTCCCCGAAGGGAGAATTTTATTTTTAAAAGTTATTAATGCTTAGTCTTTATCAAAATGTACTCCAAATTCTTCCCCATTAAGTGGCTGTGGCCATCAATCCAAAAAACTGGTCGAACAGGTAACGGCTATCATGCGGGCCGGGCGTGGCTTCCGGGTGGTATTGAACAGAAAAGGCAGGACGGTCTTTAAGCCTGATCCCTTCAATTGAATCGTCATTTAAGTTCACGTGGGTGATCTCAATATTTTCATTTGCTCTAATTGCTTTTGCGTCTACACCAAAGCCATGATTTTGCGTGGTGATCTCACATTTACCTGTTATCAGATTTTTTACCGGATGATTTAAACCACGGTGGCCGTGATGCATTTTAAATGTGGGGATATCATTTGCCAAAGCGAGTAATTGTTGCCCAAGGCAAATTCCAAACAAAGGCTTTTTCGCAGCAAGTATTTTCTTGATGGTATTAACTGCATAATGCAGCGGTTCAGGGTCACCGGGGCCGTTGCTTATAAAATATCCATTCGGTTTAAATTTCTCTATTTCTTCATAATCTACATCGGCATTGAAAACTTTTACAAAAGCGCCTCTTTCAACCAGGCAGTTTAAAATATTCTTTTTAATACCGTAGTCAAGCACGGCGACTCTCACTTCACTGTTTTCATCACCTAGTGTATAATTTTCTTTGACAGACACCTTACTTGCAAGTTCCAACCCATCCATTGAAGGTACACCGGCAAGCATCCCTTTAAGTTCTTCTATACTTTTGTCCGCGGAAGAAATGATGCAATTCATAGCGCCATTGCTTCTTACATGTATAACAAGCGCACGGGTATCAATGCCATCTATAGCCACGATATTTTGCTTTTCAAAATATTGCTGCAGCGAATCGTTTGCTGCAAAACGGGAATATTGTTCTTCGAGGTTTCTTCCGATTATGCCTTTCACTTTCACTGAGTCGCTTTCTACATCGGTATCATTTACTCCATAATTACCTATGTGTACACTATTCATTATTACTACCTGGCCGTAGTAGCTTGGGTCAGTAAATACTTCCTGGTATCCGGTCATGCCGGTATTGAAACAAATTTCGCCGGTAGCGATACCTATTTTTCCAAAAGCTTTACCCTGGAAAACATTACCATCTTCTAAAATCAGAGTAGCGGGGCGGGGAGAATTTTGATCAGACATTTATAAGGTTTTGCAAAGAAAAGTAAATGAAGGGAAAAACAGTTTTATTTTTTATTAAAATTCTCTCTCCAATAAATTTAAGTAAAGCGCATTAAAGCAGGGCGCTGTAGTATCCTTGGATGGCGCACATAAAAAATCCCCTCTTTCGAGGGGATCGCTATAGAAACAATTTATTGTTTACATTTTATCATCCATCATTTTTCCGTTGGCGTCCATCATGTGGCCATCTTTGTCAATTGATTCGCCGTTTTTCATCATCATTTTTTTGCCATCTTTCATGGTAACCTCTCCGCTTGGCGCTACTTTACAGCCATCAGTACAAGTCATAGTTTCAGTCATTTCCATTGTTTTACCGTCTTTCATCATCATCATTTTACCGTCTTTCATCATCATCATTCCGTCTTTCATTTCCATGGGTGCATTCATCGTGCTGTTATTCATAGAAGTGTCAGCGCTCATAGTGCTGTTATCGTTCATCATAGAAGATGAATCGGCAGTGGTGGTGGTGTCTGTTGTAGAAGTATCGCTACCATTACAAGCAGTCATAAATGCAGCAATGGCTACAATCGCAAATAGTTTTTTCATGATTTTTAATTTTTTGATTTTAAAATTTTTGCAAACCTATTCAAATTAAACGAGACAGGCAAGTTTAATGTATAACAAAAGTGTATTATTTCTTTCTAAAAAAAATACGTATAGGCACGCCTGTGAGCTCAAATTTTTCACGCATTTGGTTTTCCAAATAGTTTTTATAAGGGTTTTTTATATCATCGGGATAGTTACAGAAAAAAGCAAATGACGGAACTACAGTAGGCAATTGCGTAACGAATTTTAATTTCACAGCATGGCCTCTTACTACCGGAGCATGGTAACTCTCAACGGCTTTTAGCATTACATCATTCAGCTTCGACGTAGCTATTTTTTGCTGCCTGTTTTCATATACTTTGAGTGCTGCCTCCATACCCTGAAAAATGCGCTGCTTCTCAGTTGCAGAAATAAAAATTACCGGCACATCTGTAAAAGGCGCCAGTTTTTGCTTTAGTAACTTTTCATAATCACGGGCAGTGTTCGTTTCTTTTTTCATGAGGTCCCATTTGTTTATCAAGACAACCATGC
>JALYYM010000670.1 GCA_030946565.1 Bacteroidota bacterium
ACAACAAAATGAGGACAGCGCTGGCCATGCCTATAGCAAGCCCCATTATATTAATAAATGAAAAGCCCTTATTTCTTTTCAGGTTCCTGATGGCTATCTTAAAAAAATTTTTAAACATGTGGCATCAATTTTAATTGTCTTGTTCTTACCAGGCTGTTTGCAAGGGTGATACCGTTATCTTATCATGATGATTATCAACAAAAAAAAATAAAATTATTTTGTATGACTGTTCGTTTTTGATACAATTTGTGTCCGCTTTTTGAAACGATGGATCATAGGGGTAAAACCCATTTCATACCTGTTATTTGTACAGCGCTTTCGCCATAGCGCACGTTCAATAACATTTGCAATAAGAATGTGAAACTCTGTTTTGTATAACTTATATTTATAAACCCATTCAACTTTAAAACAAAATCATGAAAAAAGTAATCGCTTCTTTTCGCCTTATTGTTGTTATTATAATATTATTTTTTAGCCAGGCTGTTCTCTCACAAAAACCTGACCTTGGTAAAAACCTGCCGGTAGATCCCACTGTGAAGGTTGGAAAGCTGGCAAATGGATTGACCTATTATATAAGAAAGAATACAAAGCCTGAGAAAAAGGTTCAACTGCGCCTCGTGGTAAATGCAGGCTCGGTGCTGGAACAGCCCGACCAGCAGGGGCTGGCGCACATGATGGAGCACATGAACTTTAATGGTTCAACACATTTTAAGAAAAATGAATTGGTAAATTACCTGCAGTCTATCGGCGTGCAATTTGGCGCAGACCTTAACGCCTATACTGGTTTTGATGAAACAGTTTATATACTTCCTATTCCTTCCGATGACCCCGGCAAAGTTGATAAAGGTTTTACTATTTTAGAAGATTGGGCTGGCAATGCCTCGCTTGATACCGCCGAGATAAACAAAGAACGCGGTGTGGTGCTGGAAGAATCAAGGTTGGGAAAGGGCGCTAACGAACGCATGCGCAATAAATATTTTCCTGAATTATTTAACGGCTCCATGTATGCAGCAAGGTTGCCCATTGGTAAAGACAGTATCATTCAAAATTTTAAAGCATCATCACTTAGCAGTTTTTACAAAACCTGGTACCGGCCAGACCTGATGGCGGTGGTAGTGGTAGGCGATATTGACCCTGCGGAAGCAGAAAAAGAAATTATAAAGCACTTTGCACATTTCAAAAATCCTGTAAAAGAAATTCCACGGCCATCCATAGTGGCTATTGCAGAGAGAAAGCAGAACAAGGGCATGGTGCTTACTGATAAAGAGCAAACGATAAATGTGTTGCAGGTATTTAATTATGTAGAAAAGGCAAAGCCTATAACGACCTGGAACGATTACCGGCAAAGCATTGTAGAGAATTTATTCAATACACTTATCAATGAAAGGCTGAGTGAACTAAGTCAGCTTGCTGATCCGCCATTCCTCTTTGGCAACACGGCCTTTAGCAATTTCATCCGGGGGTACAGGGCATTTATTTCCATAGCCGTTACAGGAGATAAGCCGGTGAAAAATGCGATAGATTCATTGTTGGTTACCACCGGGAGCGTAAGCAAATATGGTTTTTTAGCAAGTGAATTAGAAAGGGTAAAAAGCAGCCTGCTTAACCAGGTGCAAACAGAATATGATGATAGAAATAAAACAGAATCCGGCCGGCTCGTGCAGGAATATGTAAATAATTTTCTAACTAAAACACCTATTGTTGGAACGGCTGCCCGGTATGATTTTATAAAGCACATACTGCCCACCATTACCCTGCAGGAAGTAAACGATGTGGCAAAAAAAATGGATTCAAAGCAAGGCAAATTTGCGCTGCTGCTGGCGCCTGAGAAGAACACCGCCCAACTTCCGTCAGATGATGAACTGGTGAACTTCATACTAACGGCTCAAAACCTGCCGGCAAAGCCCTATACAGAAAAAGCGCTGGCCAGTTCGCTTATGGACAAAGCGCCTGAGGCGGGGAAAATAACCGGTGAAAAAAAGGATGCAGTTCTCGGGACAACAGATCTTACACTGAGCAACGGGATTACCATTACTATAAAACCAACGGAGTTTAAAAATGATGATATACAAATGGATTCATGGAGATGGGGCGGCTCTGTAAACTATGGATTAGCAGATAAAGAGAATGCGCAAAATGCGCCAAATATAGTACAGTCAATGGGTGTAAAGGATATGTCGTCTATAGACCTTAATAAATTTTTAGCAGGAAAAACAGTAAGCGTGCAACCATATATTAATCCGTATGATGAAGGCATGCAGGGCTCAAGCAGCGTAAAAGATTTTGAAACATTTCTGCAATTGATACATTTATATTTTACAGAACCGCGAAAAGATGAACAACTTTTTGCTTCCTACATAAGCACACAAAAAGGCTTTTTGAAAAATGCAAAATCAAATCCCAACAGTTATTTTGCTGATACAGTGGCGCGGTTAGAATATAATAACAGTCCATGGGCGCCGGTGATACCTGATGCATCAGACTTTGATAAAATTTCATTAGATAGAAGCTTCAATATTTATAAAGAAATATTTGGTAATGCTTATGGCTGGCATTTCACTTTTGTAGGAAACATGGATGTAGATAAAATGAAACCCTTGCTGGAAATGTATCTTGGCAGCCTTCCATCAAAAGAGAAAGAAAATAAATTTACCGATCAAGGATTAAGGCCCGTGAAAGGCGTAGTGCAGGCAGTGGTAAATAAAGGCGCTGCGAAGCAGAGCATTGTAAGATTAATATTTACCGGCGATGCAAAATATAGCCCCGACGAAGATTTAAAATTAAATGTATTGATGGCGGCGCTTAATATTAAATTCATTGAAAAGCTGCGGGAAGAAATGAGTGGCATCTATGGCGGCGGCATGAATGGAAGCCTCATCAACAGGCCGTATAATCATTATGTAATAAATGTGAGCTTTCCCTGCGGGCCGGAGAATGTTGATAAGCTTACCGCCGCGGCGCTTGACCTTATAAAAAATGCGAAAGAAAAAGGTGTAGAGCAAAAGGACCTTGATAAAGTAAAGGAAACACTGAAGAAGCAAAACGATGACCAGCTTACGCAAAATGATCATTGGTTAGATGTGCTGACAAGATCGTGGATTGAACGCGATGACCCGCACTGGATCTACGATTATTCAAAAAAAGTAGCTGCACTAACGGTGGCCGATATGCAGCAGACGGCCAATAAATATTTTAATATGGATAATTATATTAAAGCTGTTTTAAACCCGGAAAAATAAATTCAGGGACAAGTGTACACGTAAACTATTCCATCTTTTTAATAGCCGAAAGCACTGACCCTATTTGGCCGTAATGATAATAATCGTGCTCAACAATGCCGTTGATAAGGTAGAGGAATGAATAACTTCTTCCGGGAACTGTTGCGTTCAATTTTTCAGCAGGGAAAGATTTAATTGCATTTAAAAGATCATGGTGGCATAGGTCAAATTCTTTACGAACACTATCCCAATCAACCGGTAATGGCCAGTCCGCTGCGGAATTGTCTTCAATATCATAAGCGCTGTTAGCAATTAATTTTTGCAACCCAAAATTTCTCCATGCAATTATATGGCAAACCAGTTCTGCAATGGAATGCGTATTGCCCTGCACTTTTTTCATGGTAACATCAGCAGAAAGAGAAAATATTTTCTTCTCCAGGTTTTCAGTCACCCACAAATTACCATTGTAAAAATCACTTAATTGCTTTGTAACTCTTTCGGCCAAAGCTGCTAATTTGTTTTTATTTTCCATAAAATAAAATTACGTGTTCTTACAATTTGAAGACTACGTTGTCATTAAAAAAATGCTAATTCAGCATAAAAATATTTGCTTCCTTTCCGCAAAAAATTTACGCAGAGTGTGTATTAAATTCACCATGCGTTTTGCGGGTTGGCCTCAAGAAAGAATGAAATGATCTGGCATGGTTTTGTGATAATATTTTATGCGGTTGTGTTTTAAGAGGATGCCTTATCACCGGTAATAATATTCTATTCAATCATTAATAAATTAAGCTATGGCTAATTTGCATGTTCAACCAAAAAGAAAAAATTATGTATGGGTGTGGATCATCATTATAGTTTTAATAATAGCAGCGGCTGTCTACTATTACGAGAATTATTACAAAAAAGGAGTTCAGCCGGGAAATAATAATACAGGCCTTACGACCTGGTCTTTACGACAGCAGGTTGCGAACAGCGATACTGAAAATTCATCCACTTCAATTTTTACTTTATAATATTTTTTAACCTTTAAAAAATTAACTATGTCCAGCGAAACAGAAACAGTGGTAGTCAACGAAAATTTAAAAGAGCTTAGCTCAAGCGGGTATGAAATGGTAAAGGGAGAACCCGATATCCGCGGATGGAAAGTATTGAATCTTCAAAATGTACAAATAGGCAAAGTAAAGGAGCTTTTATTTGATGTAGAATCAAAAAAAGTGCGATACTTAATTGTTGATCTTGATGGTAAGCCGATTAACCTTTTATCAAGAGATATTGTTCTTCCGATTGGCCTTGCAGAGTTAGATGGCACTGAAAGTATTATACACATACATGACGTAACCGTTGGCCACCTTGCTGCCCTGCCAGAATACAAAAAAGGAAAAATAACTTATCAAATTGAAAGAGACATCCGCAATGTATTTATCCCTCAAAATGATACAGCGGCGGATAAACTTGCAAATTTTGAATCACGCGAAAAGCCGGAAAGAGACGCGTTCTATAACAACGAATTTTATGATGAGAACCGCTTGTACAAAAGAAGAAGACCGGAAAATAAAATAGTAAATAAAGAAGATGACCATGACCGTGAGAAGGTTTATAACGAAAAGTATATCCGCAGCAACGACCAGGATACAGGCAACAAGAAAACCGAAGAAAACGTGATTTATATTCCCGATGAAAATGACCCAAACATATTGAGAAAAGCAAAGATTATAAAAGAAACACCGAATGATTAATGGTGTGCGTCAATGATTTTGTAAATCATTTCTTCTTCTTACGCTTCGTTTCTAAAACGGCTTTATAATCTGTATCAAAGCATCTAACGGCAACGTGTACCCGATGCTCCTCAACTCAAATGTAGCCCATCCATGCGTACCCCATTTATTAGGAACGCGGTTCACAGCTTTATTTATTGCACAAAATACTTCCTGGTCTTTTATGGGTAACATAATATTCGCTGATGCATTCTCTTCATGCAACGTTGCAAATATTCTCTTACTAATTACTTTGAAAGCAATTCTGTTGAAATTGCCATCACGCATGTGTTCCCTAAGCCTGGTATGTCGTCCATGGTTGAAGACGTCCTGAAGAAAATAAAAAAGGGCTGGGAAGGAGGCACGCAAACCGTTGCGGTATACAAGTCTGTCGCTTC
>JALYYM010000017.1 GCA_030946565.1 Bacteroidota bacterium
AGGAATTTTTTCTCAACCTGCAATGGATGGAAAAGATTCATCAGGTAAAAAAAATCCTCCACCTAAAGACCGGAATATGTTTGGCCATAATATTCCCCGAGGTTTAAAAATTAATTCTCCGGGACTGGAAGATGGCTACATTATGTTCGCCGTTCCGAATTCATCATTATTTTATTTGATCAACCGCAGGGGAGATGTAGTACATCAATGGAAAGGAAACTATGAAGTGGACAATGCTTATTTGATGAATGACGGCTCTCTTTTACAGGGTGCCGCTGATCCCGATTACCCGACATTTGGCTTTGGTGGCCCTTATGGCAGGTTGCAAAAAATTACCTGGGATGGCAAGCTGTTGTGGGACTTTGAATATGCTGACGAACACCAAATACTGCATCATGATTTTAATGTAATGCCTAATGGAAATATTCTTGCGATAGCTTATGAAACTAAAACCTATGATGAGGCAATAGTAAAGGGAAGAAAAGCTGCCATGGTACCAAAGTCGGGGCCCTGGCTGGAAAAAATTATTGAGATACAGCCACAGGGGCCAAGAGGTGGAAAGATTGTTTGGGAGTGGCATGTTTGGGATCATTTGATCCAGGACAATGATTCAAAAAAAGCCAATTATGGTAACGTAGCAGATCACCCGGAATTATTGGATTTCAATGACGGCGTTCCATTACCACCTGCCATCACACAGGACAGCATGGATATTTTGCAGGCCAAAGGTTGGGCTGATAGAAATGAAACCGCCAATAACAGGGGTTCAGATATTTTTCATTTTAATGCGATTAAATATAATCCTGACCTGGATCAAATTGTTTTTAGTTCACCGCATCTAAATGAGATATTTATTATTGATCATAGCACTACTACTGAACAAGCCGCAGGACATACCGGTGGCAAACGTGGTAAAGGCGGAGATTTTTTGTATCGCTGGGGCAATCCGAAAAACTATCAACGGGGCGATTCAACAGACCGGCAATTGTTTGGCCAGCATGATGTAAGATGGATTGAGAAAGGAAAGCCAGGCGCGGGAGACTTAACCGTGTTTAATAATCATCCGCCGAAAGATTTTGAGTGGGATAAGCCCGGCGGCGACGCTCAGAATTATTCTGCCATTTATGAGATTACGCCACCGATGGATAACAATGGAAAATATGTTATAGAAAAAGGTAAGCCATTTGGTCCTGAAAAGCCCACCTGGAAATATGTTGCGCCAGATACGTTTTCCTTTTTCAGCAGTTTCATTTCAGGTGCCCATCGCATGAATAACGGCAACACATTTATTAATGAAGGAGCTAAGGGACGTTTTTTTGAAGTGACGCCAGAAGGAAAAATGGTATGGGAATATCTAAACCCTTATCGCGGTGATATTCGAAAAATGAATGGTGATCCTAATTCACCGGTACCAATGACCTATTGGGATTTCCGGTCAACTTTCATACGGTCTGATAACCCGGGATTAGCTAATAAAAAATTAGAGCCGTTAGTGCCACAACCGCATCCGTTCTTTTTGGCACCACCTCCAGTCGGTATGAAATAAGAACTTTGGTTTGATACAAAAATTATTAACGGAAAATCATTGATGCTCGGCCATTATTACTCCGTTATCTTTTACATATTCATTCCAGTGCCTGATCATTTCAGAATAGAGGGTGGGATTTTGTTTAGATAAATCGTTTGACTCTGTTGGATCTTTTTCCATATCAAAAAGTTCAAAAATACCTTTGCCAAATGGAGGTTCTATTTTTGTTATTTTCCATTTTCCTTTTCTGATGGCGCATCTTCCAAATAGCTCCCAGCCCATTACATAATCTTCATCATGGACATTATTTTTTTTCTTGTTTAAAAAGGAAAGCATTGATGTTCCTTTATACGGAGCAATCTTTTGTTCTTTGTAAATGGATGGATGAGTACCACCGGCAACATCAAGAAATGTTGGAGCAAGATCCATAATAGTTGTAAAGGCGTTTACAATTCCACGACCTTCATTTTGAAAAGGCATTTTTATAATCATTGGTGTATGAATACCACCTTCTGCACTATAGCCTTTATAGAAACTATTTACAGCGCTGGAAGCATGCGCCCATTGCGGGCCGTAGGCCGTGTAAGAATTTGCAGTACCCATATACGGATACGGATTTAGTTTGTCAGGCGTTTCATTGAATTCAAAAGCATCGGGGCCGTTATCAGATAAGAAAACAAAAAGGGTATTATCATATTCTCCTATTTCTTTTAAATAGTGAGTCAGCCGGCCGATATTATCATCAAGGTTAGCAATCATACCTGCATAAATTTCCATTTTCCTTGCTTCAATTCTCTGCTCTTCTTTGCTTAGAGATTTCCACGGCAATAGCGGCTCTTGTGTTATATAATACAAGCTACCTTTTACGGCAGGCAGATCGGGCAACGTAACATCTTTTGCTATAATGCCTTTTTCTTTTAAAGCATTAAAGCGTAAAGACCTGAGACTATCATAACCGATATCATATTTACCATGATATTTTTCAATGTATTCCGGCGGCGCCTGCAAAGGCCAGTGAGGCGAAGTATATGCGGCATACAAAAAAAACGGTTTTCTATCTTCATGATCATTTTTAATAAAGCTGATCATTTTATCAGTATAAAAATCAGTTGAATATTTCCCGTCCGGGTAGTTAGCATACTTGCCGTCTTCCCAAAAAGAAGTGCTTCGTTTGTCAGGATAGTAATGATTGGCGGCGGCATCTAACAATGCAAATGATCTATCAAAGCCTTTTGCAGTGGGGCTTTGGTCAGGCGTGAGCCCGAGATGCCATTTCCCGGAAATATAAGTATGATAGCCGGCATCCTTCATTAGCTGTGCAATGGATACTACCCTATTATTAAGAAAGCCTTCGTATCCCGGGCGTCCTTTTTGCGCAGGAAAGTAAGTAACATGCTCTGCCATATTTCCCAGGCCGGCGATATGGTTATCCGTGCCCGTTAGTAACATCGCTCTTGAAGGTGAGCATGTGGCGGCTGTATAAAAGTTGGTAAATGTTTGACCATGTTTTGCGAGTGCATTAATATTTGGCGTAGCAATTTCACTTCCAAAACAGCCAAGATCAGAATAGCCGAGATCATCCGCGAGAATCAATACAATATTGGGTCGTTTGCCCGGCTTTTGTTGCTCAAATGATTGAAGGAAACAACAAAGAATAATAAGTATGAGTACATTAATTTTCACAAAGATGTGTTTATTTGAATATTAGTTTTCAGCATATACTAAAGATAACTATAACAGCGCCGCGTAACATTCTATATTTAATTTAGATAGAGCACTTTGGCAGCGAAATAAAGAGGATTTATTCAGAGAGTAACAAAAAAAATTACAGGATTAGAGAGGAGCCAAAACAAATCAATACAGTTCCACTTGCAAACGGTAAGAGAACTTGCATTCTCTATGGTTGGTGTCCAAGATCTTTATATTGTGTGTGTCTTAAATATTGATTTAATTTTGCTTTTTAAAAATAATTATTAAAAGAATGATAACTGTAATACAACTTATAAAAAAAACATATTTCAAATTTGCATCGTAATAAACAAATTCTATTTCATTTGCTCCCTTCTCCATAGGCACACACATAAAACTTATAAACGCTTTTACTATAGGAATTTCTTTTTTATTATTAAAAGCTTTCCAGAATTTATATTGATTTTGTAAAAGAAACAAACTGTCTGCGACATCGCTTTCCACACTTATTACAATTTTTTGCGGTGAAAAATTTTTTACCTGAAAATTCTGATTACCGCTTTTAAAAAAAATATAAGGCTGTGAAAGAACAAATTCTTTTTGTGAAGATTTAAAAAATGAATCAGTTGATCTAAAGTATGAGGGATAATTAGTAAGTTTTGAAGTGCCGATTTTTTTATTGTAGTAAGTAAGATCACCAACCAATCCGTTTGTTCTTGCATCGGATATATCTATGTTGTTTACAGGAATAAGTTGCGGCACCGGAAATCCCTGCGGATAAGAATTATAAATTGCCTGAATTTTTGCTACGGTTTTAGTACCAACTCCTGTAACAGGCAGGTAAATAATTGTATTGATGATAAGGCCGGCTACTACAATTAATAAAAAATTTTTTGCTGAATTTATATTGAAAATAAAAACAGGGATACAAACAATAATTGTAATAAACAGGCTTATTAAAAAAGCGATTAGAAAATTTTCATTGTCTAAAAAAAATTTAACAGCCGCCAAACTATCTCCTGAATTTTTTAAGTTGGTGATAAACTCAGCCAAATTGTTTTTATAAATAACTATTAATAAAACAAAAAGCAAAGAAATAATTACCACTAATCCTTTTATTATCTTTTCAAAAAGAACTGCATAATTTTTATTATTGATGATAGCTTTAATTCCAAAACCGCTTATTAAACTAAATAACAGAATAGGAAAAACTCTGAATTCGCCATTCGCTCTTACATAATTTAAACCGGGTAAAAAATTATAAAGCGATGTTTTAAAATTTCCGCCAAAACTTAATACGAGCATTATTATTCCTGCAAAAAAAAAGGCAGTAATCAATTTATTTTTTTGTTTGAAAGCAAAAAGCATACTGATGAGGCCGATACCTGAAAAATACAAATTACGCATAGCCACATCATTCGTAAAAAGCTTGCTGTGTGGTGTTGTTGAAAATGGAAATATCAAAGAAATAAAAGAGCTAAAATCTAAACCTGTACTTGTAATTTTAAAACTTTGATGAATAGCATTTCTTCCATAAAATTTCCAGATAGCTGCGTAGCTGTATATTATTGGTAAAGCAAGCAATACCAAAAAGATTACACTTATAATGAAGTATGATATGATTTTTTTGAAATGGAAATTTTCATCCTTACAATAAGTAAAACAAAAAATTATAAACAATATTATAATTAAATATGATGATGCAAGGGGAATTGCAGGATGCCCGCTCATCAACACACAATAAAAAGCTAAAGAAAATTTTGCGCTATATTTTACGGACGGGTATTGAAATAATTGTAAAAAACTTTGTAACAAAAATGGTAAAAATGCGGCGGCAGTTATAAAATTTATATATTGAATACTGCCAACAAAAAAGCCAGAACACATATACATTGCTGCAACAGTAAGTGCAGTATTAGACGGAAATTTTAAATACCTGCCTGCATTATACATGCAAACTCCTCCAATATAGATGTAACATAAAACTTCAACAGTAAGTGTATAAGCATTATAACCAATTAAAGCAAAAAGCCAGGTTACAGGGTTCCAGTAGGCAAAACCCGGGTCGGCATAAATTGGAAAACCAAAATTCATGTATGGATTCCAAAGCGGAAAAATACCATTCCGCACGGCTTCACTTAGAAAATATTTATCGGGAAAATTATCGCTGAAGGCATCATTTTTCATTCCAAAATAAAATGATGATAAAGGCAGGTACGCAACAAATAAAATTATCAGCAGCAGTAAGTATGGATTTATTTTTTTAAAAATTGCAGTCATTTATATTTCCTGTTCATAAACAAATCTATAATCAAAAAAATGATTATAATTAAATAAAAAGTTTTTAAAATATCGAAATTCAACTTGAAAAAAACTTACATAAACGCTCAATCGCGGAGAAAGGAAAAGATGAGACCGGTTTAATGAGAACTGGCTCGTTCTGCACGGACCTTTTCTGTAATAAAATAATACATTTATAATAGTAATATGCATCCTAAAATATCTATCTTAGAAAAAGATCATCTTATATAACTGCTTACCCAATCCTCCTCTAGAAAAAAATATATGATCTCAAATGGGAAAGCACATTCATGGAAGTTGAAGTTTACGCTGCTGCTGGTTAGCAGCCTAACAATCATGTCTGTTATCACTATTTCTCCGGCATTGCCGCAAATGGCAACGGCTTTTTCTCACGTAAAAAATTCTGCCTTTATAGTAAAAATGATATTGACGATTCCCGCTCTGATGATTGCCATAATATCACCGCTTACCGGCAGGCTTATAGATAAGCATGGAAGATTAAAAATTTTATGGCTGTCTTTGATACTCTATGCTATTTCAGGAAGTGCCGGGTACTTTCTAAATGATCTTTATTATATTCTTATATCAAGAGCAATCCTCGGCATAGCAGTAGGTATGTCAATGACTATCGTTATCACTTTAATAGCGGATTATTTTGAAGGCATGCAGCGACAAAAATTCGTTGGCTTGCAAATAGCATTTATGTCTCTGGGTGGCATTTTATTTATCGGCCTTGGTGGTATTCTTGCAGATTTTGGATGGAGATATCCTTTTCTTATTTATTTATTTTCTCTGCTGATACTTCCGCTTAGCATTATTTTTTTGAAGGAACCGGACTTTGTAAAAAAAGGCCAGGGCAACTCCCGTATCAAGGCACCGAGGATCATTTGGATGTTGTTTTTCAATAC
>JALYYM010000033.1 GCA_030946565.1 Bacteroidota bacterium
TTCTGCCATAAAGCTTACCATGCAAATAAATGAAATACCCAATATAGAAGCAGATGGAAATTTGAATGCAGACCGGGAGTGAATAATATCCTTGTTAGCGAGGAGGTAGGGCTTATTAAAAAGTATAACGGTAATAAGGCAACATGCCACCAGTATAATTTGCCCGCCGGAAGGAACATGCAATACGAATAACAAAGCGGCTATACCTCCGCTTAGTGCACCGCCCATACTATACATACCATGGCAGGTGCTCATGAAAAGTTTATTGTATTTTTTCTCCATCAGGTTTACCGTCGAATTAGCGCTTACACCATTTAAAAAGCCTACGAGCCCGAAGAAATAAAGACAAACCCACAGCATCGGCCTGCTTACTGAATTTATTTCCAGCATCATAATACAACACATGGTAATGTAGCCGGTAAACATCCACCTGCCTACCGAAATTTTACTGAAAACCCTAGTGGAAAGCAACATGCCGGAAACAGAGCCCAATGGCGCTAACAACAAAGAAAGGCCGAGGCTTCCATCTGTGAAACCCATCCTGGCTTTGATGCCAGGTATTGCAGCCACCCAAATTCCAAACAAAAGGCTTGAGACAGCAAATAAAAAACCTACTGCAAATACAGGCCTGTTTTTGATGAAAGAAGTAAAATTTTTGATCATGGAAGACGGGGAAAAAGAAGTGCGAACTTACGTAAAGTACTTGTTGGGGAAGTCCATGATCTTAAAAATTTTTAGTAAGCAGAAAAGCAGTTGATGTAAATTAGATGAATGAAAAATTTGCCTGTGTTAAGTGAAGTTTTGTATTCATTTTAAAAATTTAGATTATGGAAGACAAAGACAAAACGCCGCCTATGCAGGTGCCCTCTGAAGCTAATGATTTTAAGCATATAGATACCCCTGAGGAAAAAAATACCAGCGATGCAGATGTTAGTCAAAAAGAAAAAAGCGCAGCAACAAAGCAGCTCAAAAATAAAGCCGGCAAAAATAGTAATGATTTTTCTGCTGATGTATTGCAAACAGAATACTTTACTGATCCGGGTAACGAGCATCACCACCTTGTTGATGACGATACTAAAAGAACCGATAGTAATAACGATAAAAAATTAGGTTCTACAGATGCCGATGATGATGGAGCAGGTACCGCCGGTTCTTAATTAGCAAACAATTGTTTCTATTTCAAAAAACGGTAAGGTGCATTTTACCAGGAATATATTCCTTCCTTCCTGCCCAAAGGCATTGGTAAATAAACTCTTTGATAATGGCGTGTCAAGGTCTTGAAATGCATCCGGTGTATTGCCCTGTGACCATACCAAATACAACTCCGAGCCGGCAGGGGAATGCCACAAGATTTGAACGAAACTGCACAAAGTTTAAATCATGTTTACTAAAACTATAAGCCACGATGCCATCCCTATTTTCATCTATAAAGTATTCTCCATTGCTATAGTTAATCTCATTGGCTGCAAACTTGTGAAAGCGGTCATCATATTTTTTTGCCAAAGGAGAAGATACATAAGCAAAATTGCTATAGAGCGGCCTTGTAATGTAGGGCAGGCAGGGAGAAAAGTTTTATTCGGATGAATTGCCTGTTCAAAACTAACAGTGCCGGTTACACTAAAAAGCTGCAACAAATTTATGAGAAAATCAGGTGGCTTCTCCATGTCATTTAATTCCATAATGCTTTTTCTGCTCAGGCGATAGCTGCTCAATATTATCGCTATTAAGAAAATCATGTAATGGTATGGCAATTTCCCACAAGCGGGCTACCTTATCAATGGAGCCTGTAAGAATTGTTTTACCATCTGGTGCATACGCTACACCATTGATCCAGGAAGAAGGCCCTTTGAATTCCTGCAGAAGTTTCCCATTTAAATCCCAGATACAAGCCGTATTATCTATAGCACCGGTGAGAATTTTTTTTCCATCAGGAGAAAAAGCAACGGAAGATATGGGCGCCGTATGGCCTTTGATCTCCTCTATCGTATTTTTTTTAGAATCCCATAAGCGGGCAACACCATCTTCTGAGCCGGTAACTACCATTTGCTCATTTGATGAGAAAGCCACAGAGTTAACGACTTCGGGACCCGTAAACTGTTGCAAAATCGTATCTCCTTGTATATCTATCACGCGTGTTGTTCCATCAGTTGAGCCGGTAAGAATTACTTTTCCATTGGGAGAAAAAGCCACGGATTTAATGGCAAAGCCCTCGGGAGAATTATCTTTAAATTCTTTTATAATATTTCCATGCAAGTCCCATAGGCGCA
>JALYYM010000089.1 GCA_030946565.1 Bacteroidota bacterium
CACCCATTGCAGGTGTCACTGTGAAGGAAAAAGGTTCTAATGGGGGAGCTGCTACCGATGCCTCCGGAGACTTTACTCTAAATGTAAGCAAGCCGACCGCTTCGTTATTAATTACCTCCCTGGGTTACCAGGAACAGACCGTAGCATTAGGCGGCCGTACCAATCTCACCATAACGATGAAAGGGTCAGCGGCCAAAGAACTTGAACAGGTGGTAGTAATTGGCTACGGCACCGCTAATAAAAGAGATCTCACGGGTTCCATCGTAAAAATAGCTGGTAAAGAAGTTGCTGATAAGCCAAATACAAATCCTATTGCTTCTCTGCAGGGGAAAGTGGCAGGTTTGTCTGTGGTAAACAATGGTACTCCGGGAGCGGCACCGGATATTCGCATACGCGGAACCGTAAGTATAGGTAATGTTCATCCTCTATATGTGGTTGATGGAATATTTAATGATAATATTGACTATCTGAATCCTAATGATATTGAATCAATCGAAATCTTAAAGGATCCTTCCTCTCTTGCGATTTTCGGTGTAAAAGGCGCTACAGGCGTAATAGCCATTACGACAAAGCATGCAAAAGCCGGGCAGGTCGTAGTAAATTTTAATACTAGCTATGGATTTAAGAAATTAGTAAATAAGATAAAACTTGTTAATGCTGATCAGTTCGCGGAATTATTTGCAGAAGAAAGGGCAGAAGATAAAGATAATCCCACAACTGCACCCTTTGATTACACAGGTCTTACCGCTAACACCGATTGGATTGATGCCGTTACAAGAACAGGCCATTTTAGTAATAATAACTTAAGTATTTCAGGGAGTACTGATAAGAATCGTTTTAATATTGGTCTTGGATATATATATGATGAAGGAATCATTAAGCACCAGCAATTAGATAAAATGCAGGCAAACCTGAATGATGAATTTAGGTTGACTAAGGATATTAAAGTTGGCGCGAACCTTAATGTATCTCGCCAGCATAATCCTTATGATGCTGGTTCAGTGTTAGATGATGCCAGAAAAGTAATACCACAAGTATCCTCCGGTACTCAAAATTTTTATGTAAAAGATCCATATACTGGTGACAGTGTTTATCAAAATATTTACTCAGGACTGGATGTAGGCCTTCAGTCCTCAGGAGTTGTTAATCCATTGCTTCGTGTAGAAAATTCCTGGAATGCACATAAGAGTTTCGAGCTTCGAACTGTCGGAAGCATCTATGCGGACATTAATTTTCTAAAGTATTTCAACTTTCGGTCTACTGTGTATGCTGATGTAAGTAGTATAAATACCCGCGACTATACTCCGCTTTATTATGCTTATAATCCAAAAAATAACACCCCGTATTTATATAGTCAATCGACAAGCTTAGAGGAAAAAGATGAGAATTATAAAAAATACCAGCAGGATGAAATTTTAAATTTTAAGAAGGGCTTCGGTGATCATAACTTAACGCTTACTGCTGGTTTCACTACATATTATTTTGGATACTTTGGCAGAACAGGGAAAGCAAACCAGAATATCTCGGGACAGCCCATACCTAATGATCCAAGGTTTTGGTATATAAATAGCGGCTTCCAGGATCCAACAACTACTTCATCAACTTCGGATCAAAATGAATATAGCACGGTCTCTTATTTGGCAAGAGCATTATACAATTACAAGAATAAATATTATTTAAATGCTTCTTTCAGAAACGACGCTTCTTCAAGACTTCCACCTCAGAACCGAAACCAGAAGTTCTGGGCAGTTGGAGCCGCGTGGGACATAACACGGGAAAGTTTTATGACAGGTCAATCTATTTTCGATTTTCTTAAGCTTAAAGCGTCAATAGGAGTATTAGGAAATCAAACAGCTTCACAATTAGATGGTACTCCTATTAATTACCCATTTTATCCTAATCTTCTTACCGGTCAAAATACTCCTTTCAATGTGAATGTGTTTTCAGCCGCTCGTCCGGCATACGTTAAAAACACAGGTTTAAAATGGGAAACAGTAGCTGCGGAAGAAATCGGGCTTGAACTAAATGCCTTCCAAAACAGGTTGCATTTTGAAGCCAATTATTATAACAAAAAGACGAATGACTTGCTTACCTATGTAAGCCGGGGCACCATAGGTTTGCCAGATGAATTGATAAATGGTGGAAGCATTCGCAATAGTGGCGAAGAGTTTTCGGGAACATGGAACCAAAATATAAACAAGGATTTTTCTGTTAATATCGGTGGTAATATTACCTTCCTGAAGAATAAAGTATTAACGCTTAGCTCAGATCTTCCAGCGGGCTTTTTAAGCAGGGGCTTTCAAAATAACGGAAGTGCAGAAAGCAGGACTTTGCCGGGTTACCCCATCGGTTCATTCTTTGGCTATGTAGTAGAAGGTATTTATCAAAGCAATGCCGATATAGCGAAATCACCTGATGCTACTGCGGTGGGTTCTTACAGGCCTGGTGATTTTAAGTTTAAAGATGTAAATGGCGATGGAAAAATTACTCCCGATGATAGAACAGTAATTGGAAACCCCAGTCCCGACTTTACTTACGGAGGTACTATTAATTTCAACTATAAAGGTCTAAGCCTTGGCATTGATATAGTAGGTGTGTATGGTAACGAGATTTTTAGGACCTGGGGCTCATTGGAATCTCCTTTTCAAAGGGTTAATTATTCTGCAGAAAAACTTGACAGGTGGCATGGGCCCGGCACCTCTAACTGGGTACCTATTTTAGGCCAGGGAGATCGGTATAATTATAATGGTTCTACCTATAATATCGAAGATGGAAGCTATTTCAGGCTTCGCAATATTCAATTAGGGTATAACTTTGGCCAGGGCTTAATCTCTAGGGCGAAAATTAAAAATCTTCGTATTTACCTGAATGTTCAGAATTTGAAAACATGGAAAAATAATTTAGGATATACTGCCGAATATGGCGGTGACGCAACAGCGTTCGGCTATGATAATGGTGGGGGAGCAATACCTGTTGTGAGTACTGTTGGACTGAATGTGACATTCTAAAAAAATAAAATTAGTTGTATGAAAAAAAATAAAATTGTGTTTTGGAGTGTGATATTAGTGATTCCGCTATGTGCTTCGATTGTAGGATGTAATAAATTTCTTGATCGTAAGCCGCTTACTGCCACGCTCGATGATTTGCATCAGGGAGCTTTGGAAAGCCAGGTGTTAGGTATGTACACCATATTGAGAACTTATAACGGGTTCTCTACTTTGCCATGGATTGATTTTCACAGTATACGTGATGATGATGCCCAAAAAGGAAGTGACATAAATGATGGTAAAGAAGTGGTGAGTGAATTTGATACTTACCAATATTCCAAAGATGATTGGGCCCCAAATACGTACTGGAACGATCATTATGCCATGATTAATACAACTAATGAAGCGCTGCATACTGCGGATTCTTTAAAAGCTTCTGATCCTGCTTCATTTAGGAATATAGGGGAAGCATGTTTTTTCAGGGCCTATTCTTATTGGGAATTAGTAAAGACCTACGGACAGGTTCCGCTGTTTAACTTTGCGATCAGAAATCCCTCTGACGGTATTAGGGATAAAGCATCATTAGCTGACTTATATACTTTCATTGATTCCAATTTGCAGGTGGCTTCTCAATATTTGCCGCTAAATGCTACTGAGTATGGAAGTAATGGTGCGTACAAAGGCAGACTTACAAAGGGGGCGGCAAATACATTATGGGCGGAAACCTATTTATTCAGACAGAATTGGGCAAGAGTGGTTGGCCTATGTAATGAAGTTATTGCGTCCGGCCAGTATTCTTTACTCGCAAACTTTTCTGACAACTTTAAGGATGGCCTAAATGGCACAGGTAAAAATTCTGCAGAATCCATCTTTGAAATGAATGCCTTAGCGGGACAAAATGCTCAAAGTAACGGTTCTGTGGATAATGGAACTAACTTCGGAACATCGCAACAAGTAAGACAGAATGGTGCCAGCAACGATTGGAATCTTGGATGGGGATGGAATGTCCCTACCCAAATTATCGAAACTGAGTGGGACGGTAGTGATCCAAGAAAAGCTCAAACTATATTGTACTCCGGTCAGTATGACGGTGGTAGCGCTCTGGGTGGTTTTGGTGCGACCTTGCCAGCTTATACGAATCCTGATGGAACGGGCGGGCTTGCTCAAAAATATTGGAACAAAAAATTATATACCGGTAATGATCCTGCTATGAGGCAATTTACCGGGTGGATAAAAGCAAACGGTGCAGCAAGATGGATCGATCATAGAATTTTCCGGTATGACGAAGTAATATTGATGCTTGCAGAAGCGTCAAATGAATTAGGAGATGGTGCAACGGCAGAAGCAAACCTGGAAAAAATCAGGGCCCGGGCAAGGCAGGGAAATAATGCTGTGCTTCCACACATAGCTTTTGCAAACCAGGCGCAAATGCGCACAGCAATAAAGAATGAAAGACATTGGGAACTTGCAATGGAAGGCAAACGTTTCTACGACCTCGTTCGCTGGGGAGATGCTGACGCGGTGCTTGCACCTCTTGGTTACACTCACAGAGCGCGATATTATCCTATTCCTCAAAAAGCAATAGACCTTACGGGCGGTGTATTGAAACAAAATCCTGAATGGTAAAAATTGCTTTTTTTGAATACAACAATTGTTTAATTCCGTATGTTTTTAAAAATAAAATTATTGACCATGAATTTAAAAATAAAATTATCCAAGTATGTAGCTTTGACGGTAGTCGTAGGGTTATTGTTTAGTGCGTGTCAGAAGCTTGAAAGACCGGCCTTAGGCGATTATCCTGTAGATGCTTATGACCCCAATGGCCCACTTAAATTTTATGCAGCCTTCGACGCAGGAAATGTTGACAGTGTAACAACCATTTCAGGTACAGACCATAACGTTTCTTACGTTCCTGGATTAAAAGGACAAGCGGTGCAATTTGATGGCTCGAAAAATGGATATGTATCCTTTGGAAATGTGAATGGTTTCGGTGCATCTACCAACTTTACTATTTCATTTTGGATAAATATTACCCTTTCCCAAAAAGATAATAACCATGCAGTCGGTGTTTTGGCTTTTGCCAATTCTCAAAACTTTTGGGGTAATGCAACTTTCTATGCTGATAATAATGCAAAGAGCCCAAGCGATTCTATGGATTTAAAAATCCATTTCAATGATGTAGGTACGACAGATAACTGGAATTATGCAGGATATAACTTTGATAAAGCATGGCCTCACATGTATGACGGACAGTGGCATCAGGTTGCATTTACTTATGACGCTGCTGCGAAAACGGGTACAGTTTATCGCGACGGAGTTCAATTTGACCAGAAGACAGGCCAATCTATAAAATTTGAAAATTCTTCAAAATTAATTGCAGGAGGCTTTCAGGAGGCAGACGGTATAAAAGATACTTATGCTAATAATACGTGGATGGCAGGATTTCCAGGAAAAATGGATAATATAAAACTTTATTCACGGACTCTTTCAGCTGCTGAGATTGCAACTTCGTTTGCGAATAAAGATTAGAAGTTTATACATCTGAAACAACGATTCTGTACAGGAACATAATTTTAATTAAACTGGGGATTGCAATTCGCAATCCCTTTTTATTTGAAGCCGTGTTTAATAAAGTGTATGTAGAAGAGACTTAGTGTAATTTTTTTATAGCATCTATCACTTTTTTTGTCTCTTCCGGATATATGCTTATGAAGTGAGATCGTATCAAAGCTGCTGTCGCGACATTAGCATCCGGAAGAAATACTGCTATTGCTTTGGATTTCTTTACAGGCATATGGCAATCA
This sequence comes from Bacteroidota bacterium, assembly GCA_030946565.1. Next base: position 5,792 of record JALYYM010000089.1, read on the forward strand.
ATACAATTAGTACTAATTATAGCGCCAAGGCTCTTGCTTAATTTGCAAATTTTCTCATGCTGCGCATCACTGTGACAGGTTAGGCATCTTTGAGAAAATACAGCGGTCTTTCCTCTTTCATTTTCATGTATATCGTGGCACGTAACGCAAGTGAGCGTACTGCTCATTCTAAAACATTTACTCGCCCGCAATAATCCATATTGGTTTCCGTGAACATCAACATTACCCGGGTCCGGTGTAGCACTATCAATTACAAAAAATTTGGATAGAGCATCACCTGCTGTAAATTCAAAAGATGGCTTTGTTTTTTGTAACCTTCCACCATGGCACAAAGCGCACATTTCCAGCTTTTGTATTCTTGTGAACGTAGCAGGGTTAATGATATATTTTGCGACTGAATCGCCCGGATGTTCCATCTCATAATCTACATGTTTAGCTGCAGGCCCGTGACATTTTTCGCATTGCACTCCATAAACAATTTGGTTATGATCAAATTGTTCCGGTTCTTTTCCGGGAGAGGAAATGGTATTAAGGTATGTGCTGTGACATTCCATACACCGCGAAGTAATTAAGCGATTATAAACGACCGTATCGGGAAATCCCGGGCTATTCGACCATTCATTAGCCGCAGTAAAATAAGTAATGGGTAATTGAAAAAGAAAATTATTCAACCAATACAGGTAGCTCTGGCCAATCGTACCGGATCCAACGACTATATCAAAGGGCTTTGCTTTTTTCTCAACTCCTTTATCATATTCTGCCTGGTAATATCCATCTTTTCTTTTTTCCATTTTTACTACCACCTCTGGGCTAAAGGCAAATGAGTTTTGTGAAGGATCAAAGCTTCCTTTAATGTATTTTTCAAATGCTGGTTGAGAAGTAAGATAATGTGCGCTATGAAGGTGTTTCTCATATACATCTTTATGGCAATTAGCACAGGTAGCTGCTCC
>JALYYM010000105.1 GCA_030946565.1 Bacteroidota bacterium
TGTTACGGCATTAGCACAGATTTTTGTTTTCATGAATTTATTTTATTGATTGGTTGATGAGGAAGTAACTTGCTTTTCATCTTCAATTAAAGTTTTGTAGCTGCCGGGATAGTTTTGGTGTTACTTAACATCATGCACTTGTTGTGCATGTACGGCTGCCTGCTTTAATACTTCGTCTTCTGTGGCCGCTTGCACAACGGCTTTACAATCAAAGCCGGCATCGGAGCAATACTATTTTTCATGTTTGGAATTTTTAATTACTTATTCGATTAATTTAAATATTATTTCTAAAATAAGGATGCTTACCAAACCTAAAAGCCGATGCCATTTCTAAAACTAACCTTGAGGATCTATTGTCAAATTCCTGATGATTATTGTCTGTAAATAAATTCGTCTAAAATTATTTCTGTGACACCATCATGTTTCACTATTCTGAATATTGTTGGATAATAACCTGTCACTTGAAAAGCTGACGGCTGCGGAATTGACCTTTCAAAGTTGTTTGTGGTTTTTAAAAACTCTAATGTAGCCATAGACATATCGTACATTACTTTCCCATCATAAGTTCCATAGCTCCATGTTTGGGTAAACTTTTGCTGGTTAAACTCCGGTGCTGTAATGTCAAACCAGTGGGCACCAAAACATCCTCCGCCTGGCCTGTCTCCCTGTGGCTCTATTGCAACAGGAGAGAATCCCTGGGGCAGGTAGATTAGGTTAGGATAATTATTAACCTTCTGGCTATCTGTTGGCGCATTTAAGATTGCCTGCCTATCAGCTTCTGTTATCATATAGTAATGAAAGGCAAAGCTTGGAAGATCGTAAACGCCGGCAGGGAGGTGTCCCTGAGGGGCCCAATCAAGTGCAATATCTTTAAAAGGGATTATCCTGGCTTTCGGATGAAGTGGAAGAACTACGTCACCCTCTTGCCTATCACCTTTTACATCTCCGGTAGAAACTCCCTTAAGCACAGCATCATTTAGCGTTATCCCCAGTCGCTCTGGTGAGCCATCACTTTTTAATTGCAGCCAGGTATTCGCTTTTCCTCCAAATGCGGGAACTTCCTGGCCTTTTAATATCAGGTCAGCTACAGTATCTTCATGCTTACATGAGGTAATAAGTATAATGATAATAAGTAAGGCAAATGTTATTCTTTTCATGATATAGTGTTTTGATGCAGAAAATAATTGCAAAGTCGGGCAGATAATTTTTGGGTTAGTATATAAAGTGTTTTATATGATAATGGCATTAGTTTAAATGTTTTGGTTACAAAGGTTTCAATGGATGATTTAATTATGAGCTTACCAAAAACCCTATACAAACTTATATAGCCTGCAGATCGTAAAAAGCATGACTTAGTAAGAGGCCGTACAAAAGTTGTAAAAACACAGATAAATACTGTGAAAGGAAATATGTTTGAAAAAATAAAAGGTAACTGTAAAGGCTTAAAGTTTGCATAGAATATTTTGTAAATGAATTTCTCCTGGAAAACATTTATGGCATACTCCTCACACCAGCGTCTTTAAGCTTTCTGCATATCCGCCACCCATTGCCCGGCTAAAAGAAAACGTTCCATAGCGAATCTAATATTTCTGGCTTCAAAAAAAATAAACCTCCTAAAATAATAAGTAGAGCCATATAACCTGACAGTGCTATTATGTACGGTTTAAGCACTTTCCCTTTAAAGCATTCAAAAATGAAAAGTCCAATCAATAGAGTGATTTGAATTATGATGCCGTCGATGTGAAGTCGTGCAGCAGATGGACTTAAAAAAGGAATGACTGTTAGTACCATAAATCGTGAGTGCCAGGCTGTTTTACGTTTATAAATAATAGCAAGAGTATAAAACAGAATGAAGATAGAAACATCAAAAATGTTCACTACAAAAACAGGCAAGTTTTTTAGACGCACTTGTTCATTTCTTGTCATTAAAACAAATGAAAAAATAAGTAAGGGTACTAAAATGTAGGATGCTTTTCCTATTAAACGATGTATGCTTAAAAGCTTTTTACTTATTAAAAGGGGCTGAACAATAAGCATGGCGAACCATAGCAATACCATTGCCACGTGAAAATGTATTGAAAGCGTTATGTTCTTAAAGCCAGGGAAAAGTCCAAAATAGGTTCTAAAAAAAGCTATAACAAGAAATAATAATATTGCTGCACAGAAAAGGGAAATAGCTTTATAATTTGTTCCCATAAAAAAAATTATTGGTTTAATTGTAAAGCCAATTGATCTCTTGCATTACTGCCAACAAAGTTAAAAATGTACGGCTCGTCATTGAAAATAAATTAGTAAGCTGTTGATCTCAGTTTGCGAACAATGGGTAAATGCTAACGAATGAAATACAAGTTTCAAAAATGTAAAGCAGCTGCATAGAAGTAATGAGTAAATTTGAAGAGTTGCTTCTTTAAAATCAATTTACGTTCTACTACATATTTCTTGCGCCTTAATGGTTGATAAGCCCCCTTTACAAAGTAGTAAGAAATTTTCTCAATTATTCTTTGGAATTTTACTATTGTAAAATGTTGCTTTCAAATGATTATTTGCGTGCAGTAACATTTCTTCAAATTTTCGTAACGTAAAAACATATTCTTAACTATGCTCTGATATGTAATGCAACAATCTTAAATTTAAATGTGAATTTCACTACAAATAATTCAACCACCGTTACGCTAAAAAAAATCTCACTATTTTTTTTAATGGGCGCAACTTTATGCCTGTCATGTTTTTCTTCCCTGGCGCAGAGAATGGACTTTCATAAAGTATATTTTCATCCTCACCAGCAACTATCCGGTAACTATACTGAAGTAAAAGAAAATAATCTTCCAATAAAAGGGACACAGGTATTGTATCAAAGCAGTGATCAAACAGTCTGGATTGGAACCGACAATGATGGAGTAATAAGCTATACGGGCAATGCTATCAAGCACTATCGCTTTGATCCCAATAATAAAAATTCACTTTCCAGTAATCGTATTGAAGAAATATGGGAAGAATCGCCTACTGTTCTTTGGATCACTACGAACGATGGTATTGTAAAGTTTGATCGCCTTGCTAATCGCTTTACCCGTTTCTCTGCTAAAACACGCTTTGTTCGCAGAACACCGGATGGCGCTTTATATACTTCTGTATTCGGCGAAGGATTATTCCGGATTGACGCCTTACATCACCGGTTGATAAATGCGCAGCAGCCACACGTGCTGGATGAAAAGGGCAATCCTTATGCAGGGGAAACAGTAAAAGGCATATTAAAAATGGAAACTGATAAAGATGGAATATTGTGGGCTGTCGGATATACTAAAACACTAAATGGCTTATTTCATTTTGAACCCAGAAGCGGCTACTGGACGTACCATGAACCGGCAACATTTAATGTGCAGCCAGATACTAGTAAATTAGCCATGCACACGATGTTTGGAGCAAGTACTCTTTTTATTGACGCAGCTAACCACATTTGGTTTGGCGGCTGGAATAGCGGCTTGCTTTGCTACGATAAAAAAAACGGGCAATGGCAGCAATATTCCTTTTATAGAAGTGTAGCCCAAAAACTTTATGATGATAATGTAGTAATGCGGATTTATCCGCTTAATAAAAATGAACTGTGGATCACCTCCTCTTATAATGGCTTTGTTTTTAATTGTCATAGTGGAACTGTTTATAACAGCATCTGGTCAAATGATATGGACAGCGTCTTAAAATTTGGAAAAAACGCCGCCTTTACATTGCTTGACCATTGCGGTAATCGATGGATAGCTACCAGCAGCAACATCTATAAATCCAATCCGGTGTCTAATAGTTTTTCAACTGTAGATAAAGGAATAAATTCTTTGATGAAGGAAAAAGTAATTACTGCTTTTTATCAAATCGGTCCGCAGCACTATCTGGTGGGAGTTAACGGACCAAAGATGGAAGATGCCAGTTCCAAGAC
>JALYYM010000107.1 GCA_030946565.1 Bacteroidota bacterium
AAGTATAGTTGAATGTTTCCTTTGAAAGCCTGCACTTCTAAAGGCCTTAACCCTTGTTTTTGATCTGTCTCCTTCATCTTGGTAAGATTAGCCAATATTTGTTCCAGGGCTGTAGCACTTGGCGCCAGATCCCCTGCTGAGATTAAAGTGGTAGCTCCTCGCTGGGTAAGCCTTTCATTAGCTTTAGCTATTATTTTATTAACAGTTTTATTTTGAGGGACAGGCCTTGCATTTACCTGTAGTTTTAAAGCTTCGAGTGTACCTATAAGGCTATTGTATTTTTGAGCCCGTAATGGAAATTCAGCCGGTAAAGTGCCGGAAGAAACTTCAGCAAACAATTGAAAGACCTGTGCAGAAGCCGATGATAAATTGTCAACAATGCCCTGGTCAAACTTAGGAGCTAAACTAACGGTGCAGTTAGCAAAGAAGAATAGTACGCCTGCAGATAGATACCTTAATTGCCTTAATGGTATCTTTCTTTTTTTGTTTAATGTTGTTTTAGAGTGGTTCATCTTTTTCATATATTTTTTTTACAATAAATTTTTTACTAGGTTTTTTTATAAATTTCTTTGAGATAGATTTTACGAGCTTTTCGAATCTGCATCACTGCTTGATGCGGGCTTGGGCCCTGCTCCGCGAATGTTGGCAACTTTTCCTAACACATCAAACCAAAATGGTGCGCCCATACAAATGGCCAGTATAGTTGCCAGCCAGCCAACAAGGTGTTTCCATTGGCTAAAATAATTCCAGAAAGATTTCGCATCTGTTACATTTGTGCCAGACCATCCGAGGGGTAAGTCTAACGCCTGTAAATTTTGAATATCGTTTTTAAGCTGGTCTTTACTTTTCATTACCCTGTATAAACCGGTTGTATCTTCACTCGTGTTTGCTGTGGAATCCGTAACGACGATAGCAGGTACTGCTTTTTTTAGCGTGTCAACTCTTCCCCGGTAGGTATTATAATTGTCCATTGCCGTAGTTGCAAGTTGCTTACTTACATCTTCATTTTTATAGAGGTATTTGCTTATTTCTATGCTATCCGTATTCAATGAAATTGTCATGATGGTTGCGAGTACAAAAGTTGCAGGAAATACTTTCGTTCGTTTTAAAGTACCCGTAAGGCGATCCGCATTTGTGTCATACCATTTTTCCAACCTGTCCCTGAAATGATCGAGCTCACTTTTTACGGTTGTAATGCTATTGGAGACATTTGCCGGAATATTATTAATAACCGAAGCAGCCTGTGCAGCCTCATTAGCATACAACAAAATGGTTCGTTTAAGTTCCCCGGAAATCACTGTTGAATTTTGAATAGCCGTTATGTATTGTGCCAGCGTAGTGGGTGGAAACTGAACCTGGTTAGTACCCGGCGCAGCTTGCAAGAGAGTAATTTTATCTAACAAGGCTGAGACAAAATTCTTCGCATCAATGTAAGAAGTTGAGGTGTTACTTTTTGATAAGCCGGTCACCATACAATGGTTCATAATTTCCCGGCCAAGGCTTACAGGTTGTCCATCAGCGTCTATTAAAGGAATGCCGCTGGAGCTGAGGGCAGGCAGATTAAAGATTCGCACCAGCCACCTTTCGAGCAGCCGGGCCCTTGTTTTTAAAATTGAAAACCATAGCTCTACGGCAGAACTTGTATTTATACTTAGCAGAAAATAAACGAATATTATTCCTACCACCAGGTCAAGAATCGGGAAGCTGCTCATAATTTTTTTTAGATTACTCAATTAACAATTATGCAACAGGCATTACTTAGGTCAGCAAGTGTAGGAGGCCGCATCTTATGATATAAGCCAGGCCGCTTAAGCATGAAGCTCAATAAAATAAATTGCGTTAAGGAATTTTTTGAAGGAAGGCTTTGGGAGTTTTTTAAAAGATTGGATGTGCCAAAGTAAAGAAAGACTTTCAACAATCAAAAGGGTGAAAACACTTTTTTTATTTTATTTATAGGTTTAGGTAGAATGGAGTTTCATATCCTTGCGAGTGATTAATTTTTGCGTTTCGCAAAAAAGTTCTTTGAAAATGACATTAAAAAAGCCCTCCGCAGGAGCAAAAATTTTTTAAAGAAGATAACATTTAAAAAATATTAAATTATATGAAATCATCCCTTTTACAATTATTTATACCATGTGTCATTGGCAGGAGCCGAACGAAGATTGGAATTACAAAGATTCACCCGCGACGAAGCAATCTCCTTGAATAAATATTATTCTGAGATTGCCACAAAGTTTTCCGTAACTGCTGTTCAATTCAATTCTTTATGCTGGAAAACTTTTCTCCTCCAAAGGAGTCCTTCGGACATGGGAGCCCTTTGGGCGCAAAGACGGCGCAGTGTGTAAGCGTCTTGTGTAAAAAGCCTTGTTGGATAAAAAATATTAAATTATATGAAATCATCTCTTTTACAATTATTTGTGGATATTCTAAGATTATATCTAAAAAAATGTAAAACCCGCCCTTTAGTATATGTGTTTGAAGGTACGGAGCCAGGGAAATCATACAGCCACAGAAGGTGCACAAAAGGTATTTCAAATGGCAAAGGAGAAAGCACGCATCGGAAAAGACATAAGCTTCCACAGCTTGCGTCACAGCTTCGCGACACATTTGCTCGAAAAAGGAATAGATGTAAAATTCATACAGGAATTGTTGGGCCATTTTGATATTAAGACCACGATGAGATACTTGCATGTGCGCAAGGATCAATTGGTTAATATTGTAAGCCCTTTGGATGATTTATTTAAAAAAGGTGGAATAGAATGGTAGAGCAATTGCCGCAACAGCAATTACAAAAAGCGAAATTGGAGATCTTGATAATCAATGCGTTAATTTTTTGGAGGATAGAATTGTGGTGCGTATATTTATGAGTT
>JALYYM010000121.1 GCA_030946565.1 Bacteroidota bacterium
CTGAACTCCTATGGCGTTACCCTGATACTTTAAAACATTCACTTTTTGCAAATCTAATTTTGCATAATCTTCCCTAGCCAGATTCGTGTTCAAATAGGCAAGGCTCGAGGTTACAAAAGAGCTGTGATCATTAACCTTATAAACTAATGGCTCTTTTTTGCAGGATGCCAATACTAATATGCAGGCATAAAGGACAGGTAATAAATTTCTCATAGTTTTATTTTCTCTAAAACTATCTAACCTGTTGACAGAAAAAATTGATAAATATCAATTAAACATGTAGATAAATTCTGTAGCTTTCACTGTCCTCCCATTGACAGATCATTTAAATTTAGGATTCTCATCTGCTTCATCCATTCTTTGAATTAAACGCTCTTTGAGCTGATCAAGAAACGTAGTGCGATTAATTTTTCGAATCCTCATCTCCTGGAATACGCGGTAATAATTACCGAGATCAACATTGAATACAATTTCCAAATGATCGGCTAACCGCTTTAGATCCATATTTCCGTTATTACACGCCCCGGCAGATTGCAAAGCATACAATAATTCTACCAGCGCAACTTTTGAACTTGTCCAGCTAATGTCCTTTTGGGTATTACTATTAAGGCCACCTTCCAGGTCAAGATGAATTTCAAGTTTTGCAAGAGCCGTTGTAATAAACGCTGAAAGCAATTCGAAGGCAATGATCTTTGAAATTTTATGATCATAAATAGTTGTAAAATTCATGTCTGTTTCATATCCCTCTACGCTGAGCAACAGCCATGAATCCGGCTCCTTTCTTAGGAAATAAACTTCATCAAATGCAGTAGCCTGGGATCTGTAATACATTACAAACTCATCATTAAATTTATAATAATCGTTGATTTTCGATAGTTGAGTAACGTAATACACTTTTATGTCCCCAATCGTTGAAAGTGGGAGATGGGTGAGTATATTAAATACTTTTTGATGGTAAATGAGCTTACTTAAAAATTTTGGCTTAAGTATTTTGAAAAATATTATCTCTTCTTCTACTGAAGCAAATTCATACGCCATAGTAAACTCTTTGAGCTTCGATAAGTACTGCAGAATAATTATAGAGGAATCCTTTGATCTTTTAAGGTTCTCTGTGTAAAATGCATACACTTCAGCAATCTTTTTTTCCATCTCGTCATAAAGAACTGACGCAAATTTTTCTATTTTCATGGCTTGGAGTTTTCAATGTAGAACAGGGATATTATCATTGTAAAACTAAGCCAATGCATTAATGGAGTAAATTGATAAAAATCAATTAATCGGTTTTAAGGTCCTTATCCGTCTGAAAAATTCGACGAGAATTATAAGTAAGGAGAATTCTCCCTTGTCATTCCTCTTTAGTTGGTTTCATTTTGTTGTGTGAAACCAAAAGTAAAAAGCACGTATTATAAAGACGATGAAGCGCTTAAACTTGTTGGTTCAAGAATCCGGGAGTTTAGGATTAACAAAAATATTTCCCAGGAAACATTGGCTAATGAGTGCGATATAGATTATAGCCAGGTCAACCGTATGGAATTGGGAAAAGTAAACTTCAGTATTTCATATTTATATCGAATTGCAAAGGCGTTAAAAGTGAATCCTAAAGATCTAATATAATATATTGATTGTTCTTAGTAGAATCATGACAAAACTTAGCACCTGCATATTATTTCTATTAGTCAATTCATGATTTAGTTTATTGCTGAGAAAGTTGCCATCCTAAAAACAACTTTTATGAACGAGTTGCTAGCTTACCTTAATTCAATTCACCCTCTTTCCCAGAGGGTTAAAGATTATTTACACGAAAATTTAAAAAGGATTGAAGTTCCCAAAAAGAAATTCATTCTTAAAAAAGGCCGCATCTGCTATAACATTTACTTTGTGTACTCCGGAATACTGAGATGTTTCTACATCAAAAATGAAAAGGAAATTAATTCCTGGTTTATGAAAGAATCTGATGTAATCGTTTCGGTTGAAAGTTTTTTTAATCAAACTCCCAGTTATGAAAACATACAAGCACTGGAAGATTGCATTCTATATTATATAGAGTATGACGAATTACAATATTTATATAATAATTACCCCGAGTTCAACTATGTCGGTAGGGTATTAATTGAAAAATATTATAAGCTCAGTGAGCAAAGATTATATTCCTTAAGAATGCAGAAGGCTGTAGAAAAATACAGTTTTATTATGAATCACTTTCCGCAAATCATTCAACGGGTGCCTTCGAAGTATATTGCTTCATACCTTGGGGTCACCGAAGAAACGCTAAGCAGAATTAGGGCACTCAGAATAAATTGACATTTGCGAATTCTCCTTTGTTACGTCGATCTCTAATTTTACAATAATCACAAAATAAAATTTCGATCTTGTTAAAGACTTTATTTTAAAAATGAATTCGGTTTTTAGACAGGTTTTACGCAATGCACGATCTGC
>JALYYM010000124.1 GCA_030946565.1 Bacteroidota bacterium
CCACGCGAATTAAAGGAAGTGAATGAAGACCTTGAAGGCCAGTTTTATGGAATTGGAATCGAGTTCAATATTTTTAGCGACACCATCAATGTAATAAACGTGCTCGCCGGTGGCCCTTCGGATAAAGCAGGACTGAAGGTAGGAGACAAATTTTTGAAAGTTGGTGATTCTGTAATTACCGGCAAAGATGTAAGCACTGAGAAAATAAAAAGATTGCTTCGTGGCACTGGCGGAAGCAAAGCGGAGATAACTATACTAAGAGGCAATGACAAAAAAATAATAATTATTACCAGGGGATATATCCCTTTGTATAGCCTTGATGCTGCCTACATGATGACGGATACTATCGGTTATATAAGGCTTAACAAATTTTCAGAAACAACCTACAAAGAATTTATGGAAGCTACAGATAAGCTTCAAAAGCAAGGAATGAAATCTATGATCCTTGACCTGAGAGATAATGGTGGCGGTATTTTGACCGAGGCTACCAACATTGCCGATGAGTTTTTAAGCGATGATAAATTAATAACCTATACGGAAGGTGTACACTCTCCAAAAAAAGAATATCGCTGTAGTAAAGATGGCATTTTTGAAAAAGGTAAATTGATAGTGCTCGCTAATGAGGGCACAGCTTCTGCCAGTGAAATTTTGATAGGCGCCTTGCAGGATTGGGACAGGGCAACAGTAATGGGCAGACGCAGTTTTGGAAAAGGGCTTGTACAGGAACAATACGAATTGAGTGATGGCTCTGGCCTGCGGCTTACCGTTGCCAGGTATTACACGCCGCTTGGCAGAAGTATTCAAAAATCTTACAAGAACGGAATTGAAGCTTACAATAGCGATCTTATGAACCGCTTCCATCATGGGGAAATGAGCTATGCCGATTCCATAAAACATACTGATGAAAAAGTGTACAAAACAAATTCAGGAAAGCTTGTGTATGGCGGCGGCGGCATTACGCCTGATATTTTTGTGCCTTATGATACACTTTCAATTGATAAAAATATTACGCTGGCATTTATAAAAGGCACGCTGAATAATTTTGTTTATACAAATTACCTCCAGCATCAAAAGCAATTTCAATCGTACAATTCTCCAAAGGTTTTTGAAAAAAATTATACAGTTGACCAGGCGACGCTTCTTAACCTGAAAAATTATGCAGAGAAAGATTCTATCAATTTTAATCTTGGTGATTCCAAAGAAAAAGATCTTCTTCAAAAACAGATAAAAGTGATGACGGCAAGGCAGATGTGGAGAACGCAGGGATTGTATGAAGTAAGTAATCCCTACGATGAAACCGTAAAGCGGGCCGTACAATTTATTACAAACAACGCACTTGCCCAGGCAACGAAATAATGCTCTGCGCTAATTTTTTTACCTTTAAAGCAAACAGATTTTATGTGGCTTAATAATATATTAGAGACAATCGGTAATACACCTCTTATCAGGTTAAATAAGATTACAAAGGATTTACCCTGCACCGTATTAGCAAAAGTGGAATATTTTAATCCTGGAAATTCTATCAAAGATAGGATGGCGATAAAAATGCTTGAAGTAGCCGAGAAAGAGGGGAAGATAAAACCAGGCGGTACGATCATTGAAGGAACTTCTGGCAACACAGGTATGGGCCTTGCGCTTGCCGCAAGCGTAAAGGGCTATAAATGTATCTTCACTACTACCGATAAGCAATCAAAAGAAAAAGCTGATATATTAAAAGCTGTTGGCGCCGAAGTAATCGTGTGCCCGACAAATGTGGAACCTGACGATCCGCGTTCCTACTATTCCGTTTCTAAAAGGCTGGCCGAAGATGTACCAGATTCCTGGTATGTAAATCAATATGACAACCTTGCTAACAGGCTGGCTCACTACGAACAGACGGGCCCTGAGATATGGGAGCAAACAGAGGGCAAAGTAACCCACCTGGTAGTTGCGACTGGTACTGGCGGAACAATTGTGGGTACGGGCAAATATTTAAAGGAAAAAAATCCAGATGTAAAAATTTGGGCAATAGATAGTTATGGCTCTTTATTAAAAAAGTACTTTGATACTGGGGAGTTAGATGAAGATGAGGTTTATCCTTACGTTAGTGAAGGTTTTGGTGAAGACTTTGTGCCCGCTAATTATGATATGACATATATTGACCGGTTCGAAAAGGTTACCGATAAAGACGGCGCTGTGATGGCCCGGCGCATTGCAAAGGAAGAGGGTTTGTTTTGCGGGTACAGTGCGGGAAGTTGCCTGCAAGGGTTAATGCAACTGAAAAAAGAATTAAAAAAAGATGACGTGGTCGTTTGTATTTTCCATGACCATGGCAGCCGATATGTGGCAAAAATATATAATGACCAGTGGATGATGGAGAGAGGTTTTCTTGAAGTAAAAACTTTTAAGGACCTGGTTGGCGGCCGCGGCACTAAAAAGCTTTTGACGGTAAAGCCGGACCAAACTGTTGCGGAAGCAATTGATCTTATGAAAAACTACGACATCGAAAATTTGCCCGTGATGAACAGCGAAGGCATTATCGGCTCGTTAAGCGAAGGAGGCTTATTCACCAAGATTTTATCAAATCCTGAAATAAAAGACCAGACCATAGAATCGGTAATGGAAAAGGAATATCCGATTGTTGACTTTGAAATGCCCGTAGAAAAACTTAGTAAACTTATATCAAAACAAAATGGCGCAGTACTCGGAAAAGATGAAACCGGGGCATATCATATCGTAACCAAATATGACATAATACAAAGCCTGGCAAAATAAGTGTTGCTTAAGACAAAACATTTAAGTTATTAACTAACAATATTTTATAAGCTAAGTTGATAATTTTATTATAGACAACATGCGAAATTTTACGTCTCTTTGTGGGTAGAATTACTACAACAGGCGTGTTGTCATTACCATTTTCCCAGTAATTTTCGAGGAGTTAAGATTAGGCAATAATCCTCTTGTGTAAATATATGTATACCATATCTTTATACCAGAAGTTGATTGATGTTGATTTAAGCATTAATCTAAAAAATATCCAAATATCCGGTTCGAAAGATCAAAGATGAATCTATCCAAATTCCAGGAAATCCAGAAATCCAGTATCAGTCAACTTCTATTTTAATCTGTCCAATAGCGCTTCTTTGCAAATGGTAAAGAGGAAAAAAATAAAAAGATTATTCTTATGAAAACCACCAACATCCATTGAATGCCAAATCATATCCATTAAAAAACCAAACATCCAAAGTTCCAAAGAAAGCCAAACCAAATCCATCGAAAACCAAAACATCCAAAGTTCACTTGAAAACTAAAAGATCTATTTGAAAAAACTTAAACGCAAAGATCTTAAAAATTCAATCCTTTAAAGACTATCTGAAACCAGTAAATTAATTTTTTCTGGGGAGAAGAAAATCTCCAAAAAAGTCCCAGGGAGGTCTGTTGACCACAGACAAAAAAAATTGCTTCTGTAACAGTTGTTTGATCAACGTTACAGAAGTTTTTTGTTTTAAGCCCTTCCCCATCCCGGATTTCAAATCTATCACCGAATCAAATGGCCTTATTCCTTTGCTTTTCCTTTACCTTAGAGGCCGGCCAACCGGCAGTCTACTATTATGATTTTACGAGGAAATGATACACTAAAACAATATCGCCGCCTAATTTCTCTTGTGCCATCCATCACAGAATTACTTAGCTATTTTTCGCTTGAAAAGGAAGTCATTGGCATTACGAAATTTTGTGTTCATCCCGCCACGTGGTTCAAAGAGAAAACCCGGATAGGAGGAACAAAAACAGTGAATATTGAAAAGGTCTGTAATCTTCAGCCCGATTTGATTATAGCAAACAAAGAAGAAAACACGAAGGAACAGGTAGAAGAATTGGCACACGGGTTTGATGTGTTACTTACAGACGTGAATGACCTTGATGATGCTTATGCCATGATTAGTAACGTTGGGCTTCTAACTGGTAAGCAGAATGAAGCAATTCTCCTCTCAGAAAAAATACGTGCAGAGTTCAAAACTATCCCAGCCCGCTCAAAGAAAATTAGAACCGCTTATTTGATTTGGCAGAATCCTTATATGGCTGCCGGCGGTGGCACTTTTATCAGCGATATGATGATTCGCTGCGGAATGGAAAATATCC
>JALYYM010000129.1 GCA_030946565.1 Bacteroidota bacterium
TCAATAGCTCTCACCGGTTGTATTTTTCTTATAAGCAGCGAAGGAATTACCAGCATTATGAAACAAACTATCAGCGTTGATGCATCAATCGCTACAACCTGCCACCACACTACACTTGCGTGTGCAACATCCATGAAATATGCCTCTTCATCAAGTTTGATAAAACCAGTTTTTTCCTGGAGAAAACATATACCAAGGCCGAGCAATGTTCCGGCAATTATTCCTGTGATAGCAATAATAGTAGTATTATAAATAAAGATTTTTTGGATCGAAAAATTTTGTGCACCCAATGCTTTTAAAACGCCTATCATTCTTGTTCTTTCCAACACAAGTATGATGAGGCAGGTAATAAGATTCACCACGGCAACTACCATCATTATACCCAATAAAATACTCTTAATTCGCCCTTGCAGGTTGAGCCAGTCAAATATATTTGGATAAATTTCCTGCATTGTTTTGCTATACCACCTGCCCGGCAAAGCATCGGAATCAAAGAGAAGGTTATTTACCGAATCAGTTTTTTTGTAATCTTTTAAAAAAATTTCATAGCCGCCAATTTCCCCCGGTGTCCAATCGTTTAGCCGCTGTATAAGTTTGATGTCGCCGATGCAGAAATTATGATCATACTCATCTATTCCTGTTTTAAAAATTCCGGCAATTTTCAATTTGCGTGCCCGCTGGCTTCCGTCACTTTGTATAAAAAGAATAATGGCGCTGTCGTTCACATTAGCCTCTAACTGATTTGCTGCATATTGAGAAATATCAATGTCTTTACTATAGCCGCTATCCTGGAATGAAATCCATTTTCCTTTTACAAGAAAAGAATTAATCCGGCTAAAATCAAAACTGCTGTCAATGCCTTTCATCAATACACTTTCAATATCATCTTTGTAGCGTATGATGGCAGATTTAGTTGCATACCGCTCCACACTTTTTACTTCAGGAAGGGTATGTAAAAAACGCTCCAGAGTATCGTTCCTTTCTATCGGCGATTCCTCAGCAATGTTTGCCTGCGTTAATACTGTCTGTTGAACACGGATATGCCCCCAAAAGCTGAAAACTTTGTTGCTGATAACATTTTGGAAGCCATTAACAAAGCTCAATGCAACTATCATCACTGCGACGCTTATCATGGTAGCAGTAGTTGCCAGCCCGATTATGAAACGTGAAAAAGTCTTTTGCCGGTTGAAAGCTATACGCTTTGCTATAAAGGAGGAAACATTCAAACGTGAATAAATTTGGTATCTTGTAAAACTAATTTTTTTAAAACATTTAAATGAATTCATTACAAATCCTCTCCCACAAATTTCTTCAAATTGCTTTCGTTTTTATTTTTCCATTATTCACATATTCGCAGGCACCCGATAGTATTTATTTAAATAACATAAAAACGGCAAAGCTTTACCCTTCTGGAAATCAGTTAGCCATGCCCGTTATAAACCTCGCCAGTGGAGACCAGGTAGAACTTCATTTTGATGATATGGATGCTGATGTAAAATATTATTATTATACCTACCAGCTTTGCAATAGTGACTGGACCCCGGTAAACCTCAGCCAATTCGATTACCTGAAAGGTTTCACACAATTGCGCATTAATAATTACCGCTTCTCTTCCTTAGCCTACACACGCTATACACATTACCAGGCACTGCTTCCAGACAGGAGCATTTATCCTATAAAATCAGGCAATTATATTTTGAAGGTTTTTTTAGACGGCGACACTTCAAAACTTGCTTTTACAAAAAGGCTAATGGTGGTTGATAATAAAGCGGCGATAATTGCAAAGGTAACACAGCCGTTTCAGCCGGAATTTTTTCGCACTCACCAGAGAATAGAATTCAGTATAGATGTAAAAGGACTTGACTCATATAATGCGGCACAGCAGGTGAAAGTAATTGTGTTGCAAAATTTTCGTTGGGATAATGCATTGAAAAACCTTACGCCCACTTTTATAAGAGGTAGTGCCCTTGAATATAATTCACCGGACAAAGCCGTGTTCGGAGGTGGCAAAGAATGGCGGTGGCTTGACTTGCGGGACTTTCATCTTCAAAGCGACCGGGTACTGACAGCCGATTATAAAAAGAATTCAACAGATATATATGTGCGGCCGGATGGCCCGAGAGAGGGCCAGCGATATGTATATTACCGCGACTTCAATGGAATGAATTCAATAGAAGCGATACGTGGTGTAAATCCTCTTTGGGAAGCGGATTATGCGACTGTATATTTCACTTTCGTGCCTCCTAACGGTACCGCCTATCCCAAAAACGATATTTATCTCTTCGGGCAATTAACTAATTACAACTATGCAGATAGCCTTAAGATGATTTTTAACCCTGGCAAAGGAGTGTACGAAACGCATCTTTTTATGAAGCAGGGTTATTATGATTATACTTATATAGGCGTAGATAAAACCAACCCCGCTATCAAAACCGAGTTTGATGGAAACTATTATGAAACAGAGAACCTTTATACAATTTTAGTTTATTACAAGTCTTTTGTTGGCCGCTCAGACGAGTTAATTGGAGTTGCGACTTTTGATTCACGAACAGATAAACCGGGATTGAGTTTTTGATTTTATAAGGGTTGTCAACCTTTTGAAGGTTGGCAACCCTCCATTCTTCGTTTCAATTTTCAATAATCAATTCTTCCCTATATTTGCAGCCGGCAAGTCTTATACGGCCAGCTCCTACAGAACTCCCCCAGGATCGGAAGATAGCAAGGGTATGCGGTTGAGCGGTGCGATGTAAGTAACTTGCCGATTTTTTTTGCTCTTATGATAAGAACTCCATTTGAAGCAAGTAATAATAATATCTGCACTTTTCGCTTTCGATCTCAACAGTATTCTCCTTCTCTAATATCTTCATTTAGTTTTAATCAAATATCTTTGCGGCATCAATCACAATTCTAAAAGATAATTATTATGAAATTCTTTATTGATACAGCAAACCTCGACCAGATAAAAGAAGCAAATGATCTTGGCATTCTTGATGGTGTAACTACTAATCCATCATTGATGGCGAAAGAAGGCATTAAAGGTTCAGAGGCTGTGAACAATCATTATAAAACAATTTGTGAAATGGTTGATGGTGATGTAAGTGCGGAAGTTGTTACCACTGAATTTAAAACAATGGTTGAAGAAGGAAAAAAACTTGCAGCTATCCACGAAAATATTGTAGTAAAAGTACCGATGATAGTTGAGGGAATTAAAGCAATAAAATGGTTTACTGATAATGGCATCCGCACAAACTGTACACTAATATTTAATGCGGGCCAGGCAATACTTGCTGCAAAAGCAGGCGCTGCTTACGTTTCACCATTCATTGGCCGCATAGATGATATCGGTTGGGATGGTGTAGAACTTGTTGAGCAAATTGCGCATATCTTCCAGGTGCAGGGTTACGAAACTGAAATTCTTGCTGCATCCATACGCAGCCCTTTACATATTATTAAGTGTGCTGAAGCCGGCGCCGATATTTGCACTTGCCCATTAGAATCTATTATCGGGTTAACCAAACATCCATTGACTGATATTGGACTTGCTAAATTTCTTGCCGACGCAAAGAAGTTTGCATAAAACTTTCATATTCATAAGAATAAATAAAAATGCCCCGCCGTTCGTTAGAGCAGCGGGGCATTTTGATTTCAGAGATATCAGCTTTTACTTTTCCGGGATCTTTTTGATTTATCCATTTCTCCCATTAATTCATCCATCGTTTTCAGGTTTGTTGGGTTCGGTATCTTCTTTATATACATCGTAAACTCTTTGCACATAGAATGATCGCTGCGCAAAATTGCTTTGATCGTTACTTTTTCCTTTCTAAAATCAGGATCAATCCAGAGATTATTTCCTGAGAACCTTCCATCGCTTGACGAAAAAATTATGTCACTGGAGTCTAAAGGAAGGTACCTTCCATCAGATAATTTACCATCGATATTAATGTAATTGTATGTGCCCTTTTTTAAGCTGTCGGTATAGAGATTGGCATGTATACTTTCAATTTTCTGGGCTTGGGCCGCAGACACCGTAAAGAATAAAAAGAATAAAAAATATTTCAAATAAAATGCTTTTGCGGAAAGATGGAAAATTCTATGCCAGAGTTGCATCTATATAGAAAGGCATTGATGCATAAGAGAGAATAATTGTAAAAAGTTGCGAGAGATTTGTATCCTTTAACTTTTCGTAAAGCTTTTCTTCCCAGGAAGAATGGATGACGTAAAAGAAAAAATATTTGCCAGTTAAAAAATTTCCTTTCATATTTGCAACCAGGAAATGAAAATCAATAACACATACAATAGCTGGTGGCACACGATCAACTGATTGTGCCGTATCTATTATTTGTCTATTAATAAAATATTTACCCGGCACTAAGCCGGGTTTTTTTATGCTGTGAAGAAACTTTTTATACTATGAAGAAAATAGAATTATCAACGACTTACAAAAAATTGCTAGCAGATGTTTTTACGCCTGTAGGAATTTATCTTCGGCTGCGAGACCGGTTCCGTGATACTATTCTTTTGGAAAGCACCGACTTTCATGTTGGCGATAATAGTTATTCGTTCATAGGTATTAATGCCATTGCTGGTATCGAAATAAGAAACTACAATGAAATAGAATATAAAATGCCGGGGGAAATTCCTAAAAAAATGCCTGTCGCAAATGCTTTAAAAGTCGGCGATGAAATATGGTCTTTTATGCAAAAGTTTAGCCTAAAAGCTCCGGCAGAGATGCCGGTAAGTATGGCTCAGGGCCTGTTTGGATATACCACCTTTGATGCGGTGCAATTCTATGAGACAATAAAATTTAATTCTTTAAACAATAACGCGTCTCCCGAAATTCCATTGGTGCGCTACCGACTTTATCAATATGTAATTGTTATTAATCATTTTAAAGATGAATTATTCATTTGCGAAAATCATATAAAAGGGATTGACAGTGAAATTGAAGTTGTCGAAAGCCTCATTAAAAGTAAAGATGTACCGGCTTATCCGTTTTCAATAAAAGAAAAAGAAACTTCTTCCCTCACAGATGAAGAATATATTAACAATGTAAAAAAGGGAATAGCAGGTTGTGCAAGAGGCGACGTTTTCCAGGTAGTGCTCAGCAGAAAATTTAAACAAAAATTTTCAGGCGATGAATTTAATGTTTACAGGGCATTGAGAAATATTAATCCCAGTCCTTATCTTTTTTATTTTGATTATGGCGATTACCGATTGTTTGGAAGCAGCCCTGAGGCGCAGTTAATCGTTAAAAATAATATAGC
>JALYYM010000679.1 GCA_030946565.1 Bacteroidota bacterium
CAATGCGCCACGGCTTTTTAACCAGGTCACCGGCTGCCTTCCATTGGGCTTTTTCAGTATAGCCGATGAAGGCAGGAATTGCTGTTTCAACCGATGCGATTGATGGAGGAAGATGTGGAATTTCTTCAATATAGACTCCGGGGGTTTTATAATCAGCCATATGTTTATGTTTTATTTTTTATTTTATTTAACCTCACCCCAACCCCTCTCCAAAGGAGAGGGAACTAATCGGGAAGGCCATTTCTCAAAGCCTCACCCCAACCCCTCTCCGAAGGAGAGGGAACTAACTTGGGAAGCCATTTCTTAATCCTCCATTTTCAATTTTCAATTTTCCATTTGCTCCCCCTCTCCGTCCTTCGACAAACTCAGGAGAGAGGAAACTAACTTGGGAAGCCATTTCTTAATCCCCATTTTCTCCATTTTCAATTCTCAACTTCCTGGAGCCTCACCCCAACCCCTCTCCGAAGGAGAGGGAACTAATCGGGAAGGCCATTTCTTAATTTTCCATTTTCAATTCTCCATTTTCAATTTGTCACACTATTGGGAACAAATCCGATTCCGGTACCATGATGTCAAAACATATTCTTGCCTTTTCATCTTTTGTTATTGCAAAATCTACCGGGCCGGGGAAATATTTTGTGTCAGTACTTCCCTGCTTGGGTAATTTGAAATAGGAATTTGAAATTGATCTTGGTATAATGCTTAATAAATTATTGTCTTCTTTAAAGAGATAGTCGATGAGTGGCGCACTCAACTTTAATTCCTTTCCTTTCACATTTTTAAATCGCCAAAATGTAAACCTGCTTTTGATTGGAATTTCAAAAATGGGCGCTTCATTCCATATGCCGGCAGCGCTTTTTCTTTTAATTAAAAACCCATCGGTACCAAACAGGTTGAAAGATGCATTCGTTACCGCAGGCCTGATATTTATAAGTCCCCAATTTTGTCTGCCATAAAATGAATCACTGAAAATAAGGCTGTGTGTTTTTGAAAATCCATTTGTTGCAGCAACTTCAAGTGAAAAAATAATATCGGGATATTGAAAAGACGCTGGTATGAAAATCACATCAGTTTGATCCGAAAAATCAACCAGCGCATTTTGGATAAAATTGTCGTTGTGGGCCGTAATTGTTTTAATGACATTGCTGTTCTTGTCTTTTAAAGTAAATGTGGCATCGGTAATATTTAAAGCGGCATCAAATGCATAGTAAAATTTTGCCGGCAAAAGCATACGATCATTCTCATTCGCAAAAGCATTACCGGCCACAGGAAACCACTGATCACCTGTATCGTCTTTATAAAATTCACGAATATCATTCGGGCCAAATGATGCAAGTTCTCCCTGCTGATATCCCGTGTTACTGCTGTCAAAGGCAGAAACATCGCTGGTTAAAAAAGGAAAAGCTTTTACGCTGGCGGCAGTTTCATTTGTAAAAAAATACATTGACTGAATGGGTCTGCCAAGTATAGAATTGGTATAGCTTTCAATTAAATTATTTTTCTTGGAGATAAGAATATTAATGTCAAAATTGCCAGGCAATGAATGAAGCGCATCATACACCAAAGTGTTATCAGAAAGGAATTTTTGATTGACACGAATGGCTACCTTGAAGCCGGAGTAGGTGGAAAGTAATTTTAGCTCGTAATTTTTATAGGTTGATAAAAGATTTTCGGGGAATTCAAAGAGAATATCATCATTGATAGATTGCCGGTCACCGCTAAATTCATTAAGCAACAAATTCATCCGGTCGCCTTGGTTTGCCTGCGCAAATATGGTATCTCCATTTATATCCGTAAAGAAATATTCGTGGATCAATTTTACCTCAAATAATGTTTTATAAATAAATGACATTAGTTATCCGGAAATTTATTTATGATAGTTTCAATTTCTTCGATAAGCGGAACTTCCCTTACCAATGCACGCTCTGTAATGCTTACCAGTCTTAGTTTGTACATCACAAAAGGCATTTGCCTTCCCCCAAGTGATCCCCACAAATAATTGATCTGCTCAAATGTGAGGGTGTATAATTCCATCGTAAATTTTAAATCTACGAGATCATCTTCACTCAGATTAACCGAGCCACCTGAAACAGATGAAGCCGCGGAAAAAACGTTTTTACTTTGTAAAAAACGAATAATATATGAGAGCCTTTTCAAGGCAAGTATATAACCGGTGCCTGAATAATTGCAGGTGAATAAAACAAATAAATTAAGATAGATGGGAGCATTTTCATAAACGGCACCGTTGATAAAAGGTCGTTTGAGCGCGGGTCGGTTTTTTAGCGTGCTTTCTTCTTCCACATTCACAAGGGTGATAACGATATTATCTGTAAGAGAATTACCGGCTGACGTTTCAAATAAGCCGATGTTATCTATAACAACTGTGGCAGCATCTATGGATGCCAAATAAGAGGCGAGCTCATCGCGCAGCAATTGAAGTGCAGCGTCAATCATCTTAATTAAAAGAATAAATGTTGTAAATTTTTGGGGGTTCTTCTTTTAGAGAGGACTTAAATATATGGACCGTGGTG
>JALYYM010000148.1 GCA_030946565.1 Bacteroidota bacterium
GCTTTATAATACTGCCATACGCCGAGTATGCCTATAGGTAATAATAAGATGCCCAGGGAAGTGCCTTGTGCTTCTTTCTGTGAAAAACTTAAAAAATATATAAGTGCCGGTACTATTACTATGCCTCCGCCGATGCCCACGAGGCCGCCAAATATACCGGCGACTAACCCGATTATTATTAAAACAACGATCATGTGTATGCTCATAAAATAATTTTTGAGTGTAGTTTATTTGGGAAAGGTTTGTTTATAGAATTCGATGGATTCATTAATTATTTCAAATGCTTTTTCTTTTGACTGAAAATCATTGATCTCCACTTTTTTATTTTCCAAAACTTTGTATTGTTCGAAATAATTTTTTAGCACCCTTATAAAATGCAGTGGCAAATCGTCCATGCTTTTAATATAATTAACGCCGGGGTCATTTGCCGCTACCGCTATTATTTTATCATCTATAAGGCCGGTATCTATCATCTGCATATTGCCAATTACATAAGCCTCTACAAGGCAAAGCGGTTGTATGGATTCTGAGCACATCACCAGGATGTCCAGCGGATCTCCATCCTGGCCCAGCGTCTGGGGAACGAGGCCATAGTTTACCGGGTAATGAAATGAAGAATAGATTACCCTGTCTAAGACAAGCAGCCCTGTCTTTTTATCAATTTCATACTTTGACTTGGAGCCTTCTGAAATTTCGATAAGTGCATTTACTAGTTGTGGTGCATTTTCACCATAGTGCGCCCCATGCCAGGGATGTAGTACATACATAGAATATAATTTAAGTAATTTATTAAAATCATCTGCACAAAAGTAGCCGTTATATTATTTTGCCTGCCTGTATTTTATTACTTCGGCTTTTTCCATTGTTATAAGGCCTCCTGAATTTGCTTGCTCAAATAACTGCTCCACATTTTTCGCGGAAGCTACTGTCTTTTCTTCTGTATCCACTATCTCTATTATCAAAGGCATATCAGTAGATATATCAAAGAGTTTTGCAGTGTGCACTTTACTGTTAGCGCCAAATCCCATAATACCGCGGGTGACAGTTGCGCCAGACAGACCTTGTTTTTTTGCTTCAAACACAATCGCTTCATACAAAGGCTGGTGGCCGGCTTTATCCGATTCGCCTATAAAAATTCGCAACAGTTTTGCAGTAGGATTATTTTCCATGGTTACAGCATTTTTATTAAGGATATGCCTATAAAAGTTGCCAACAGGCCAACAACAACACTAGCGCCTACATAGGTGAGGGCTGGCCAATATTGCCCGTCTCTTATTAAACCTATGGTTTCATTTGAGAAAGACGAAAACGTTGTAAAGCCGCCGAGGAAGCCGGTAACCAGGAACATTCTCCACTCTATGCTAAGCAGGCTTTTTTCACTTACTCCAAACACAATGCCTATGAGCAAGCAGCCGATTATATTAACGCTGAGTGTACCAAAAGGAAAGGAAGAGAGATATTTATTCTGTATAAATATTGACAGGAGATACCTGCATATTCCCCCGATGCAACTGCCAATTCCCACTGCTAATATTATTTTCATTACACTCTGTTATGGAGGTTAGCTCAAATGCATGAACACATTCTCAAGGCTCTTAAAGCCCTATGTTATCTATAAAACTATATTTAAAATCCACCAGCCATTCACCATTTCGCCGTATCATTTTTAATTTTGCAGGTTTCATTTTATAAGTGTTGGAATAGCTGATAATAGTAACTGAATCGGATAACTTTGTAGTAGAGTCAATCAGGATATTGGCACTTTTATAGCCTTCTTTTTCTTCCTTACTTCTTTTACTGTTAAAGTCTTTCAAGCCATTGAAATACTCAATGTTGGTGCTGTCCTGCAACAGATATTTTCGCGCAAGATCATAGTCGCCTTGCAGGGATGCTTCAATGAATCCTCTTCCTGATTCCAGCGGATCTGTTTTTCTTATTTCCGGGGAGTTATCACATGCTGCCAGCATCATCATTATTCCAAGAAAAATAAAACTATATTTTTTCATTTTCTTCATTTAAAAATTGAAGGTAAATATCTTTCGGTAGTAAATAAAAAAGCGCCTTTATCCGGCGCTTCGTATTTGTTCCTTCCAAATTATTTGTAATTACTTTTTATTCATTATGCTGTCTGCAATTTTCTCTGCACGGTCCATGGTCTCACGATCCGTCGAATCCATATCCGGCATTGGCGGCATCGAATCATTCATCCCTTTTCGCATATTTCCCATGCCATGTTCTTTCATTTTCTTCTGTGCCATTTCCATTAAAGTTGACTTATCAAAAGCGACTTTCCATGCGCCGCTTTCTTTACGCAGCGTAAAATCAGTCATCTCGCCTGATTTTTTATCTTTTATTGGTACAGTTGCTTTATCACCATCAATTACGGCTGTTCCAAAATCAATATTTCCTTTTTCATAATTAAGCATTCCGTCCTCCTTGCCACTCATGTTTTGCATACCCATTTGCACCATGCCCATCATACCTTCGCTGTCTTTAGTTACATATTTTTTGGCTTCATCAATATCTTTTTTTGAGATTGCGTCAAAAAATTTAACCAGCACTAACTTGGGATCGCCGGCATCGCCTGTTTTACAACCCGGCAATATCATCGTTGATAAAGTAAGTAAGCCTAAAATAATTTTCTTCATAATTTTTTTTGATCAGCAAATGTAAATTTTATTTATAAAAATATTAATTGATTGGGATAATGTGCGTCTCTTCAACTGACAACGAATATTATTTCATTTGAAATTTCAGGCGTAATACTTCTTTACAAAAGGGGTTTAGATATAGATTATCAGGCGCTACAAATTTTACTTTGTTGAATGTTGTTAACGGAAGAGTAATCTTATTATCAACTGCCTGCTCAACACTTTTATAAACAAATTCTGAGCAATACATCCTGTCATCAGAGTTAAGGTCAAACTTCATATCGAACCTGGTTCCCTCCGCGTAAAGATTATGTATAATTTTGAAAAGCTTTGCCTGGGAATTTTTGTTTAGCGTAAACCTGAAAATTCCAATTCCCCTGTTCTCATACGGATTACAAAAAATCTCAAAGGCATCTCTTCTTAATTT
>JALYYM010000172.1 GCA_030946565.1 Bacteroidota bacterium
CATTAATAAAAAAGGAAGGCCCCGGAATATCAAAGTCTTAAAATCAACCTGTGAAGATTGCGAAGAGCAAGCGATACATTTATTAGAGAATGGCCCGGATTGGGAAGGCCGGGAAAATGTTGCAGGAACGGTGGAGATAAAGTTTTAGTTTATTAAGGAGAATGGAAGACGTATTTTATTAGACATTGTATTACTTTCGGCAATACAACGTTGTGCAGAAATTTTTACAGAACCTTATAAATGAAAAGTGTTTTGAAATATTATTGGTTGTTGTTTCTTTTGTTTACAAAGGTTTCCTTTGGACAAGACACTGTAGCTTTAAATTCTAAAACATGGTTATCTATTATTAATAATAACGCAATTGCTAAACCTGAAATAAATAAACGTTTTAATAATGCATCTGCTGGTTATGCTCTTTATTTTTCAAAAGTTGACACATTAAGTGTTCCTTATTTAGGATATGTAGGCGATTATCATTCACCATTTGTTTGGTTCATAAATTGTGATATCTTAAGCAATATTTATTGAAATCCAAAATCTAAAAAAAAATCGTTAATGTTATGCAACCCCACTGAAGCCGCTTAATAGCTCTTTACAATACTGTTACGAAAGACAATCGGAACTTAACAACACAACTTGACAAACTTAAGCCAGGTACGGCTGTGCCTGAGGCAGGCGTATCCCTGGATAAATTAAAATCGCTTAACGACAAGATTGATGGCTTAAACGCGGAACTGTCTTTAGCGAAGATTGATTGCAACCTTACGCGGGCAAATGGAAAAGATATTATTTACAATTCCAGGCAGCGCAGGGATTTACCGGAGGAATCTCTTACATCTTTAAAGAACTTAGCCAACACTGGTAATCCCGTGATACAAAGAATGGTGAAGGAGAAAATGCAATTGCTGCAAAATATTGCTGCTACTGTGAGAGACTAAAAAAATCATGTAAGAAACTCCATGTCCTCATGATTCAATTTAATTGCTGCTGCCCGTATATTTTCTTCGAAATGTTCCAGTGAGGAGGTTCCGGGAATAGGCAATATCCAGGGAGAATGGTGCAACAGCCAGGCGATATTTATTTGTACTTCGGTAGCATTATATTTCTTTGCAATTTCAGCAATACGGCTATCTTTTTTAGGCATTGCATTTACCAGGGAAAAATATGGAATGAGCGGTATCTCATTTTCTTCACACACAGCAAGCACCTCTTCCCCACCCCTGTTTAGGCCAACATGTGTTTGTGACGTAGTACGCTGCGCATGCCCATACATGTTTTCCACTGTCGCAATTTCTCCCATTGCCATAGCAGCTTCCAGTTCCGTTGCATCTACATTACTCACACCAACATGCAATATCTTACCCTCCTTCTGCATTTCAAACATGGCATCCATAGATTCTTTAAAAGGAACTCCATGCCCGTGCATTACTCTAAAATGCACCAAAGACATTTGTTCTAATTTAAGTGTGCGGAGATTATTATCAATACTCGTTCTTAAATTTTCCGGTGTGTTGAAAGCGATCCAACTCTTGTCTGGCTTGCGGGCCCCACCTACTTTGGTGCAAATCACCAGCCCATCCGGATAAGGATACAAAGCTTCAGCAATCAGGCGATTGGTAACATCGTCACCATAGTAATCTGCAGTATCAATAAAATTAATCCCGGCATCAACAGCCCTCTTTAATATTAGCAATGCCTCTGGCCTGTTTGGTGGCTCACCATATATTCCTGCCCCGGTAAGACGCATGGTGCCATAGCCTAAACGTTTCACTTCTAATGGATGTTTGCTCTTGCCGGCAATTGTAATTGTTTGAGAAATTGACATGACATTTTCTTTTTTACAGAAACATTTAAAAGCAAAAATAGTTTAGAAATTGTCGTTGAGGCCTGGAAACAAAATATGCTTCCGGCGATAATCATTGGAGGCGCAGTAGTCATGCTTTAGAGCAATCATTATTTATTTTAATTCATGATTTATAGAGCCGTCTAATCCATGCGATATTCGGCAACTCTTATAACCTCGCCCACATCATCCACAAAATCAGGAACCAATCAGAGCAATATAAATCCCGGGCCTTTTGCAACACTGAAATTTTCCCTTTAAATTTCAAAAAGTAATAAGCAATTTTTAGTGTTGAAATTATTTGCAAAGATTAAGAAGTTATGCGCCTGGGAACTGTCATCGTGCGGCCGTTACACTAAAATATTTTCGGTAACTGTTTGCCCATCGAGCATTCTTATAATGCGATGGCTGTAGCGTGCGTCATGCTCACTGTGTGTCACCATTATGATGGTAGTGCCTTGTTCATTAAGATCAGTGAGTA
>JALYYM010000174.1 GCA_030946565.1 Bacteroidota bacterium
GGTCAAAAGATGCCGGCGCTTGTCAGGATAATGTAGTAACCTTTATTGATAGTTCTTATGCCGATGGCACACATCCAATACAACAATGGCAATGGAATTGGGGCGATGGCAGCACGGAAACACTGGACGGTCCCGTGTTTCAACATACTTATACTTCTCCAGGGGATTATTCTGTTTCGCTAAAAGTTACCGATGATAACGGATGCACTGACAGCGTGCAGCATGTAAATACCGTCACAATCTCAAAACCTATCGCTGCCTTCCAGGGAGATACACTTTCGTGCACGTCTAATATCATTTCACTCAAAAACTTGTCAACGGGTCCATCACTTAATTATCTATGGACTTTTGGAGACGGTACAACATCTACACAAGCAAATCCCGTACATCTTTACACAACCGAAGGGGTGTATAGTGTAGGCCTTTCCGTTAGTGACTTATATGGTTGTAGAGACTCTGTTGCGAAGCCCGCTTATGTGACCATTGCAAATGCAAAAGCCGATTTTATCGCAAGCGATACTTTCGGCCGCTGTCCTCCTTTGGTTGTCAATTTCAATAATACCTCAACAAATTATCTGAGCTATGCATGGAACTTTGGCGACGGCGCCACTTCATCAGCTTTGTCGCCCTCTCATTTTTACTCAACCCCCGGCGCCTTCAATGCGGTGTTAACTATCCACGGACCTGGCGGGTGTGTTGATCAAAAGAGTGTTACTATTAAGGTGCAAGGCCCAAGGGGCTCATTCAAATACACTAACACTTCCGGTTGCAATCCACTGCAAACAAATTTTAAAGCCAATACCTTCCCGGGTACAACTTTTGTGTGGGACTTTAATGATGGTACTACCTATGCAACACCCGACTCAGTGGTTTCGCATCAATACAAAACAGCGGGCGCTTATTTGCCGCGAGTGATTTTGGTGGATACGGCTGGTTGCAAAATTCCTATTGTTGGTCCGGATTCTATAAATGTTTATGAAGTGTTCGCTTCCTTTACTAATTCTAAAACATTATTATGCGATTCTGGCAGCGTGAGCTTTGCCGGCGCTTCCAGAGGTAACGATGTTATTGCAAAATATACCTGGGACTTTGGAGATGGAACAATTTCAGGTGCGGCCAATCCAATACACAATTATACGGCAACAGGCTCTTACGTAACGAAGCTTTTCATTACCTCCGTAAATGGTTGCAGAGATTC
Source organism: Bacteroidota bacterium (assembly GCA_030946565.1). The sequence goes on from JALYYM010000174.1 coordinate 1,199, forward strand.
GGTGTCAATGACTGGCGCTATTAAGATAGTGAGCAGCCCGAAAATAGCTATTGGCGGCAATACTGCGGCATGCGCCCCGGCGTTGTTAACTTTTAAAGGGTTGATTTCCGCACCGGATACTTCATCTCTTAGCTGGAAGTGGGACTTTGCTAACGGTAACGCATCCACGCTGCAAAACCCACCTGCTCAAACCTATCCCGTTGCCGGCGCTTATTCTATTCAGGCCATTGCTACAAATAGCAGTGGATGCAGCGCTACCGCAATAAACGTAGCACAGGCCTATGCATTGCCAAACTTGCAACCTATTGACGATACAACATTGTGCAAAGGCGCTTCTGTTTACTTAAAAGCCAATGATGCGCAAACATATTCCTGGAGGCCGGCGAAATACTTGTCCTGTATAAATTGCGCAAGCCCTGTATCCCGGCCCGACTCAGCCATTAAATATTTTGTTACCGGTAAAAATATTCGGGGATGTGTGTCAACCGACTCAGTTTTTATTGACGTAAAATTGCCGAATACAGTGAAGGTCGGTGGTTCCGATACCCTTTGCCGCGGCTCGTCTGTACAGTTATTAGCGACCGGCGCAGAAAGATATACCTGGACACCTGCAACCGGTTTAAATAATGCTGCCACCGCATCGCCGATGGCCTCGCCTGATACGACAACTATTTATAAGGTAACCGGCTCAGATTCTAAAGGCTGCTTTAATTCCACAGCATATATTCCTGTGAGCGTATATCCCGTGCCGGTAGTAACAGCCGGGCTTAATGTGACGCTTAATGCCGGCAAATCATCTGACATTACGCCAAAGATATCCGGCGATGTTACCGGAGTTTTATGGAGCCCCTCCGCAGGCATCATCAGCAGGCACTACCCAGGCATAACGGTGAAGCCCGCTGAAACCACTGAATACACTATACTCGTAAAAAATGAAGGAGGCTGTTTTGCAAGCGATAAGGTATCAGTATATGTAATGTGCGATAACGCAAATGTGTTTGTGCCTAACACATTCTCTCCTAACGGTGATGGGGTAAACGATGTTTTTTATCCGAGAGGAAGCGGCGTTATCAATGTAAAAAACTTTACGGTGTTTAACCGGTGGGGAGAAGTGGTTTATCAAAGAGCAAACTTTACGGCAAACAATGCTTCAGCGGGTTGGGATGGTACGTTTAAGGGCAAAAAACTGCCGCCCGATGTTTTCGTGTATGCGTTGGAGGTAGTTTGTATAAATAACCAATCGCTGGTGTTTAAAGGAAACGTAGCGCTGATAAAATAAGAAAATAATAACTCCCTTTAGTATTTAAGCGCTTTGTTAAGGTGTTTAATACCAAAGGCCAATATCAATCCATATCCAAAGTCCATTTATGAAAATCCACTTATGAAAAATATCTTTTTTAAGAGTCTACTATTTATTGCTGCACTATTTGCCAACGGCAAAAAGAGTGAAGCGCAGGATATTCATTTCTCGCAATTTTTTGAGGCGCCCCTTTTGCGAAATCCTGCCTTGGCAGGCATCTTTAGCGGCGATTTCCGTGTGCAGGCCGTTTACAGAAATCAATGGAACTCTGTAACAGTGCCTTATCAAACTACTTCACTGAATGCTGAATATAAATTGCCGGTAGGCAACGGCCAGGATTTTTTAACCGTCGGCGCCGAGATACTTTATGATAAAGCGGGAACAGTTGCTTTAACGGCCACGAAGGTACTTCCCGTTTTGAATTATCATAAATCGCTGAGTACGGAGCGGAACATGTACCTATCCGCAGGCTTTGCAGCAGGCATCGTACAAAGAAAAATTGACCGCTCCAAAATTACGACTAACAGCCAGTTTGATGGCGAGGCTTATAATTCCGCTCTTGCAGATGGTGAAAATTTTGCCAACAATGGCTACATCTACTTTGACGGCAATGCAGGATTAAGCTTCAATTCCCAAATTGGTGCAAATGAAAATAATAATATTTTTTTTGGCGTAGCCTATCATCATTTTAATAAATCTGCCCATGTATCATTTTATAATGACGCCAACACTATTCTGGCGCCTAAAGTAGTAGTTTCCGCCGGTGTAAAAATGAGCATGACTGATTATTCATACCTTACTTTTCACTCAGACTATGCCAGGCAGGGCACAAATACAAAGATAATCGGCGGAGTGCTTTATAGCCTGAAATTAGATGATGACCCGGCAGAGGCTCAGCACATAATTTCAGCCGGCATGTTTATAAGATGGAATGATGCCTTTATACCTGTAATAAAAATGGATGTTAAATCCCTTGCTTTTGCATTAAGCTACGATGTAAACGTATCGCAACTAAAGACAGCAAGCCAGGGCCGTGGCGGCTTTGAGCTATCACTCTCCTATCAGAAATACTTAGACAAAGACAACTCTTCAAGGGAAGCGGTAAGATGCCCGAGGTTTTAAAGGTTAAGACCGAAAATATTAATTATCGTGATCTTCATTGCTTAAGTAATGCAATCAATTTCTCGTAATCTATTTTGGAATTGTGTCTCGGGTCTCTTGGAATTTTCTTTATGAATAATGTTTTTTCAATCGCACTGCTTTTTCCCGGCTCATTAATTTGATGAACAATTTTTGTAATTGCTGATTTTCTTTTTCTTCCTTTTTTCAATTCAATGACTGCCGTTATAAAATTGTTCAATAACAAAATTGTTCCTATTTCCACTGCCTCTATTGTTTGAAAATAGTTTTCAAATAAGAAGGGATGATACGTTTTATTTTCTTTGGTTATAATTGCACCAGACCGTCCTGTTAGAAACAAATTACCGGAGTTATCAAGATAGCCGCTGTCCCCTGTTCTATGCCAGCATGTGTTTCCAATAAAAATTTTATTTCTTTTTATCGCGTCTTCATTATTCAGATACTGTTGCAATACGTGATTGCCGCTCACAATTATTTCGCCAATTTCATTAAAAGGCATTTCCATATTTCTTAAATCTTCTTCGGTTTGTACAGAAATAATATCATCAATAATTCGTATAATTTTTAGCTGCGTGCCATCGGCAATTCTTCCAGCGCTGAGGCCTTCCATAACATGATCTTTTTCTGCTGATAATAATTTTGCCTCGATGCTGCTTATAGGTTCAGCCTCGGTTGAGCCGTATACTATTTCTATTTTACTGCCAGGAAAAGCTTGCTTGTATAATTGTGCTTCAGCAGGGAAAACAGGCGCTCCGCCGCTAAAAATCTTTTTCATTCCGGCAAGTGCAATCTTATGTTCAATAAGATATGTTGAAATTCCTTTTATAAAAAAAGGAGATGCTATTAAAACATTTACTGAGTGATCAACAGCCTGCTTTATTATTTTTTTATAATTTGTCCGCAAAGGTTTGCTTGCTTTGAAAGATGCAATAACAGACGTTGTTCCGCTTGCAAGATTTATAAGTAGTACAATAGGCAGCAAAGCCATTGATACGTCATTTTCTTCGGGATTGATTTTGTTTTTTAATGCATTAAACTGGTTATATAAAAGGCCGTGTGTTCTAATCGCTGCTTTAGGAATACCTGTACTGCCTGTAGTAAATGTAATTAACGCAATATCATCTTTTATCGTGGCCGCGTGTTTTTCATGTTGCTTTATTAATGTAAAATCCGTGCCGAGTTTAATAGGAATTTTTCGCATCTCTGCAGAGAAATTTGATAACGCCCTTACTTTAAAAATTGCTATAAAGGCTTTGCAGCCGGCAACTTTGCAACATTCCTCCATTCTCTTTTTGCTCACCCATTCGTCAAGAAATACAGCTATGGCCCCGATTTTAAATAAGGCAAGTACGATGCGGTAAAGATCAATACTCATTGGTACAAAAATTAATACCCTATCGCCCTTGCCGATTTTTTTGCTTAAAAAGTATTGAGCCGTATTATTTATTTGCTTATCAAGTCCAGCAAAAGAAATTTTTTTATCCTTGAAAATGATGGCTGTCTTTTGTGGATTTTTTTTTGCCGCCTCCACAAATAAATCAATAATATTAAAGCATTCAGCGTTTTGAGTCATACAGAAGGATATGATTATTATCTTATTAAGAGCAAAAAAGTAATCTTGCTTTTTTAATCCAACTCTTTGCCATACAGCACGTAATTTTTAAAAATATTCCCGGAAAAATTTTTTGACATGTTGGTGGAAGTTCCTTCCTCGTACATAAAAGAATGAATGATGGATTTGTAATTATTTTCCATCGCTTTTTCAAAAATCATTTTCCCAAGAACATGGCCTGTGCCGCTCCATTTTTTATCAGAATGACGGGCAACTGTTTTTACAATTAATGATTTTTCTTTTTTATTTAAAAAATCGTCAATGCAAAAAATATAACCAATTATATTTTTTTTATCATCTTCTGCGATAATCACGAATGAAGGATTTATTATTGATTTTGTTTCTTCATACTTTTTTATAAAAGTGTCTTTATCAATCGGGGTATAGAGAAAGTTTGATTGAAACGCTATGGCGTTAAACGGGAAAAGTTTTTCAAGCTCTTTTTTAAAATCCTTTGGATTTATCTTTCTGAAAGTAACGCCCGATTGGATGAGTTGCTTTTCTCTTTCGGCGACATAAGCGTTGTCAAATTTTAAGTCTGTCTCAATGCTGGAAAGGTATTTGCCGATAATATCAAATCCATTTTCTAAAAATTGAAGATTGTAGTATAGATGATGCACAGGCTCCATGAAGAAGGGTGGATTGTTGTGATGAATGCTGAAGCGATGGCTGTTCCAGGTGCTGCCATTCATTGGCCCGATCAAAAAAAAAGCCCCGGTTTTTTTTGCTTCTGCAGAAATGTGCTGCAACAGCGCTCCGGCTATTTGCCGGTCATTCACAGCTTCGTAATTTCCTATGCAAGCTGCTTTTTTGCCATTATATTTTAGGCGTTGATTGTTATATAATGCACCGCGGCCTTTTACTTTTCCACCCTCAGTTATTATAAAGCAGGCTTCTAAATGTTCTTTGCTTACGGGCTCAGGCGCGCTAATGCCGCGGTGGCTATCATTATATATTTCTGATGGAAAATTTTCGAACAGATAAAAATTTTTATCTCCCGGCTGTGTGCTTATAATATTAAACATGTAATAGAATTAAGGCCATAACTACGCAAATCGGAATGGTGATATTATCAACGCCTTTTGTACTGAGCGCTTCAGTTGCTGTAGCGCAGGCGGCAATTATCAGCGCAATTAAAA
>JALYYM010000195.1 GCA_030946565.1 Bacteroidota bacterium
GTCACTTGTATATTTTGACGCATCAAATACCGGCACATCGTTTACAGCAAGCAAAGTATATTGCTCCAGGTTATTTGTTTCAATATTTTTTATAAGAATATCAGGATATTTTGGATTGGTTGCATAGCCGGCTTTGCGTAAACCATAAGCCCAGCCTTTGTAATCACGGGGGTCAAGTTTAAACAAAGATGAATACCTGTCATTTCCTCTCAGGTAATTGGAATGATCCCGGTAAGATTCTTCAGCATCTTTATACATTCTGAAACATTCGCCCGGCGCATCGTCATCATGGCTTACGCCACCTGCAGTCCAGGAGCTTTTACATTTTATACCGAAATGGTTGTTTGATTTTTTTACGAGATCACTGTTACCATTTTCAGTTTCCAGTAATCCCTGTGCAAGCGTAATGGCTGCAGGTATACCCATGCGTTTCATTTCCCGAATGGCCATATCCTTGTGTTCGGCTATGTATTGTTCGGCGGTAAGGTATTGTGCAAATAGGGGAACTGAAAAAATAAAAGTTACCAGGAGAAGCGATACTATTTTTTTCATAGAAATTAATAAAGAAGATCAATAATTGTATGAAGTAAAATAATTTTTATTTTTTTATTAAAAGCATAAGCCCATCTCTAACGGTGAGGACTACCTGCTGTGTTCTTTCATCTTTCATTACGTGTTCATTGAAGGCATTTATCGCTATGGCGTTTTTCCCTTGTATTTTTTCTTCCAGCACTTCACCATGAAAAAGCACATTGTCTGCAAGCATTATTCCTCCTTGTTTTAAACGCGGCAAAGTTAATTCGTAATAATTAATATAGTTCACTTTATCAGCATCAATAAAAATAAGATCCCATTCTACATTGAGGGTAGGTATAATATTTAACGCATTGCCTCTGTGTAAAATTATCTGATCATGATGTGAAGATTTTGTAAAATAATTCTGCGCAATGTTTGCATCTTCTTCTCTTAATTCAATAGTATGTAATTGACCATTGTGTTCAAGCCCCTTTGCCAGGCATAGTGCGCTATAGCCCATAAATGTTCCTATCTCCAATATCCTTGATGGGCGTGCTGTTCGGCTTATTAACTCCAGTAACTTTCCTTGTACCGGCCCGCTTAGCATGTTTGATTGCGGATGATTGTTCATTGTGTATGCTTCAATCTCCGTCAATAATTCATCTGTTGGCGTAGTGAAAGAAGCTGCATATTTTTCTGCCTTATCGTTTATTATTTCTATCATAAATTTTTATTTGCTTTAGTGGTTCATGCTTCTCCTCGCATGCCACTTCATGTTAACTGATGACGTCCCTCTCCTTCGGAGAGGCGTTATCCGAAGGACTCCTTTGGACGGGGAGAGGCTGCTCTTTCTTCGACGACACCAACAACAACCCAAAAAAAGTTAACAACCCATTTACCACTATCAACTCTTCCGCAAACACATAACCACCCAATAATTCTTTGGAATATTTATCAATAAAAAAACAAAGCAATGGTGCAACAATACAAATCACCGGCGTTGCCTTATCAAGCACGTTCCTGTTTTTTGCATACAAAGAAAATGCGAATAAGCCGATAAGCGGGCCATAGGTAAACGTGGCAACTTTAAAAATAGCGCTGACCACAGATGCATCATTCACGGCATTGAACAACAGGATAACAACCAATATAAGAATCGAAAAGCCCACGTGTACAAAGTGCCGCTTCGTCACCATTTGCTGTGAGCTTTTATCTGTCTTTTTATCAAAATTTAAAAAATCAACACAAAAGGAAGTAGTGAGAGCGGTAAGCCCTGAGTCAGTGGTGGCAAAGGTTGCAGCCGTAAGCCCCAGCATAAACACAATTGCAGGTACACCTTTAAAATGATTCAAAGCAATTTCCGGAAATAAATAATCTGTTCGTGGTTGGCCTGTTGCAGCATCCAGCGGAACTGCTATACCGTTTTTATTTGCATAGATATAAAGCAAAGCGCCGACGCTTAAAAAAAATAAATTAATGATGACAAAGACAAAAGTAAAAGTGAGCATATTCTTCTGCGAATCCCATAAATTTTTACAACTCAAATTCTTTTGCATCAGATCCTGGTCGAGGCCAAACATACCAATCGTCACAAAAATTCCTCCTATAAATTGTTTGCTGAAATGAAACTTATTGCTGATAAAATTATCGGTAAAAAATATTTTTGAATAGTTGCTTTCCTTAATTGTCTTAAACGCTTCTCCAATATTGAGATGCAGGCTGCTGCAAATAAAATAAATGGAAAGAACAACGGATGTAACAAGGAAAACCGTTTGCAGGCTGTCTGTAATAATAATCGTTTTCAATCCGCCTCTGTAAGTATAGCCCCAAATAAGCATCAGGCAGATAACGATCGTGAGCCAGAAGGGAACACCCATTGAATCGAATATGAATTTTTGCAGCACAATGGCAACGAGATAAAGCCTGAATGCCGAACCTATAGTTCTTGATAATAAAAATATTGCCGCCGCGGTTTTGTGGCTTACTTTACCAAGTGTGCGCTCTATCACTTCGTAAATAGAGATGAGATGCATTTTATAATAAAGTGGCAACAGTACGCCGGCCACAATAAAATAACCAACGGCATTACCGAGTACAAATTGAAAGTACCTGAATTGCGAACCCGCAGCATTGCCCACTTCACCGGGCACTGAAATAAAAGTGACGCCACTTAGTGCCGTACCGATCATACCGAAGGCAACGAGATACCACTTTGAAGAACGGTTGGCAATAAAAAAAGTAGCATTGTCTGACGACTTCCTCGAAGTAGCATAAGAGATAAATATCAGCATTAAAAAGTAGCCAATAATAAAAGAAAGCAAAACGGAAGGCGACATACAATTTTGGATTTTAACCCGGCAAACATGCCGATGGTTAGTATTTTATTGACAATGAAAATTAGGATTTGAAAGATATTAATTTGAATTTTATTCAAGATAAATAAAAAAATGTCAATTCAATCTATAGCAGTTTTCTGCGGTTCAAAAACCGGCGTCAATACATTGTTTGCGGAGCATGCCAGGCAGTTGGGCTATTTGCTTGCAGCAAAAAATATTACCTTAATTTATGGAGGCGGAAACAAAGGGATAATGGGCGCTATAGCAAATGCTGTTCTTGAAAAGAATGGAAAAGTAATTGGCATAATACCAAAGCTGCTTTCCGAATGGGAGCACCAGCATGCAGGACTAACCGAGCTGTACGAAGTAGCAGATATGCATACCCGTAAGCGAATGCTTTACGAGAAATGTGATGCCGCGATTATTCTTCCCGGCGGCTATGGCACTATGGATGAGTTTTTTGAAATACTTACGTGGAACCAGCTAAATATCCACGATAAGAAAATTATTATTTTAAATTCTGCCGGCTTTTATGATCACCTTGTGTTGCATCTGCAGGCAATGGAAGAGGAGGAATTTTTATACGACAAGATTATAGACAAGCTTACTGTTGTGAATGAGCCGGGAGAGTTGGTGTTGGATTGATTTATATCCTTCCTGTTATGCCGACGGCAGGGGGCATCTCCGGAAATTAATAGATGGAAAAGAATCGTGAAGAACCTTCCATCCTCAGCATGGGGCTGTTATATACCGTTATCCTATTCAGTTATCGGAACACCTCTGTTTTTCATTAAGTCAATAAATTCCAGGTCTTGTCCATTTTCAGTTTCCAAAACAAAAGACCTCACTTTTTTGCTTTTCAAAATAATCTTTGCAGATATTTTTCCGGCAAATGATGTTCTTAAGATGATTGCTGAAATATTTGAAAGCTGAATATCGGATCGTGTGGTTACTTTTCTTTGGCTAAAC
>JALYYM010000216.1 GCA_030946565.1 Bacteroidota bacterium
TTATGTGGTCAATTGGTAATGAAGAAGGGTACATACAAACAACGGTCACGGGTAAACGAATTGCGCAAACATTATTGGCAAAACAAAAAGAATTAGATCCAACCCGCACAAGTACGTATGGCGCAGACGTAGCAAATATTTATAAAGGTGTAAACGAAGTAATTCCTGTAAGAGGATTTAACTATCGTGTGGCAGGCGTTGATCCTTATCACAAAGATCATCCTGAGCAACCGATATTAGGAACTGAAATGGGAAGCACCGTAACGACGCGTGGTATTTATGAAAAGGACACAATAAATGCTTATGTTCCTGACCAGGATATTACTGCACCATGGTGGGCGAATACTGCAGAACAGTGGTGGTCAGTAGCTGCCACAAGGCCTTGGTGGATGGGAGGCTTTGTGTGGACAGGTTTTGATTATCGCGGTGAGCCCACGCCTTACCAATGGCCCAATATTAATTCGCATTTTGGTATTATGGATATGTGCGGCTTTCCTAAGAACATTTATTATTATTATCAATCGTGGTGGACAAACAAAGATGTTCTGCACATTTCGCCACATTGGAATTGGCCCGGCAAAGAAGGCCAGCCCATTGATGTATGGGTGAATAGTAATGCGGACAATGTAGAATTATTTCTAAATGGGAAAAGCCTTGGTAAAAAAGATATGCCACGTAACAGCCACTTGCAATGGAAAGTGAATTATGAACCGGGAACATTATCTGCTGTTGCCTTTAAGAAGGCCCGCCTGAATGGCGCAGTCGGGCAGGGAAGAAAAGTTACGGCAAGTGTAGAGACAACCGGTGCACCTGCTGAAGTGGTAATTACTCCTTATAAAACAACCATGATTGCAGATGGAAAAGATGCCACAGTAATTAATGTAACATTAGTTGATAAAGAAGGAAGAGAAGTTCCGGACGCAAATAATCTTATAAAATTTTCAATAACAGGACCGGCAACAATAATTGGTGTTGGTAATGGAGACCCAAGCAGCCACGAGCCGGATAAATATTTTGATAATAACTGGCAGCGAAAATTATTTAATGGAAAGTGCCAGGTAATATTACAAGCAGGAAATGTGCCGGGAGTAATAAAATTTGAGGCCAGCTCAGAAGGTTTATGGAAAGGCTCAACAGATATAATAACTGTGAGTGCCGGAAAGACAGCAGCCAATGTAAACGAAAAAGGTAACGACAAATATGCGAGGGCATCTTCTTTGTATCCTGCCGGAAAAGTCCTTGGTGCCGATATTTCTTTTCTTCCCGAACTGGAAGCGAAGGGAATTAAATTTTCTGATAAAGGAATGGAGAAAGATGCGATTGAAATTTTGAAAGATCATGGTTTCAATTACATCAGGTTGCGCTTATTTGTAAACCCGTCTAACGATAGCGGCTACTCGCCGTTAAAAGGATTTTGTGATTTACAGCATACCCTTGAAATGGCGAAGAGAATAAAAAAGGCTGGCCTGAAATTTTTGCTTGACTTTCATTATAGCGATACGTGGGCAGACCCTGGAAAACAATATATTCCATTAGTATGGAAAGAATTAGGGTTTGATGCGTTGACTGATAAAGTATATAGTTATACAAAAAAAGTTCTGGAAGAGCTGAAAGTTCAAGGCGCCTTGCCCGACATGGTACAAACAGGCAATGAAATTAATCATGGAATGTTATGGCCTGACGGAAATATCCAGCATCCGGACAGCCTTGCTGTTTTATTGAAAGCCGGTATGGCAGCGGTAAAGGACGTTGATCCTAAAATAATAACGATGATACATATAGCATTAGGCGGCCAAAATACTGAGTCGGAATTTTTTCTGGATAACATGATAAATCGTGGTGTAACATTCGACGTTATAGGAGAATCCTATTATCCAAAGTGGCACGGCACTTTGCAGGATCTTCAAAGTAATTTAACCGCTCTTAAAAAGAAATATAATAAACCGGTAATAGTCGCAGAATATTCTCAGCTAAAGCCTGAAGTGAATAAAATAGCGTTTACCCTTCCTGGTGAGGATATGAAGGGAACATTCATTTGGGAACCGCTTAGCACCTGGGAATCTGTTTTTGATAAAGATGGAAAATCCAATCACTTCATTTCAGAATACGATGAAATAAGTGAACAATACAAAGTTCAGCGATAATGGAATAATCCGTAGTGTTTTTGCAGCAAAAACAATTACCGGTTTATAATTAAAAAGCGAAATACTAAGCGGACGTAATTGCTTTTGACCGGCTATGTCCACGATGCCTGCTTTTCAGATATTTATTTCTGATGACCTCACTCATGGGTTTCTCATATACCTTACTTTCTACCCATGAAATAATATCGAGGTAAGCAAATGACCGCGTTTCAAAGCGATTCTGCTCGAGGTGCTTGATTTTTTCAAGAAATTGTTTAAGCTCCGGCTTTAATTCTTTAGGTCGTACTTTAGTGGAATGGCGAAGGAAGATGAACATTTGTTCTTCAACAACAGTAAGGTTCTTCATTCTCGCCATGAAGCGATATACAGATTTTATCAATGAATCAAGTATCTCTTCATTGCCCAATTCAAAGTGACATAAAAGATGCATAAGCCGGGCATAGCATTGCAGGTCAATCCGTAAACCGCTGTGATTATCGTTTATTATTTTGTAAAGAAAATCAATTGCCGTTGCATAATCACCGGCTCCAAAATAGAGCGTGGCTATTTTATAGTTGAAAACTAAGATGCGGTGACTATCAACAAAAAGTGCGTACTCCTGTAATTTTTCTTCAATCTCCGGAACAATACTTATGCCGCCAACAAAATCGCCCTTCATTAAATATTGATTTAACCTGGCGCTATTTATATAAATGGAAGTGTGCGTGCGGAAATTATCGTGTTGATTGGCAACAGGTGTTTCAGCAAATTCCTCAAATTGTTTTAGCGTGATCTCAAATTTTTCAAAATTCCGCAGGTCAAAATGCGCATTCAGCAGGTTATGCATTCCCTTTATATAGTGCCCGGTTTCTACAGCTATCATTACCTCGTCTTCACTGAAAACATCAATCCATTTTTGGCTGTAGCGGTAATACATCAGGAAATCCTGCCTTATAAAGGCATACCAGCAATAGC
>JALYYM010000225.1 GCA_030946565.1 Bacteroidota bacterium
CAAAATCCAACTACTTCCTTAGAAGATGATGTTGCTGCTACCAAAAGAGCCTTAGACCGTTTAGAAGGTCCTGTAGTTTTAGTAGGTCATTCGTGGGGTGGATTTGTAATTACACAAGCCGGAAATAACCCTAAAGTTAAAAGCCTTGTTTATGTAGCGGCACTTGTACCTGATGAAGGTGAAACCATCCCCGTGTTATCGGCAAATGCAACAGCAAACAACTTAGGTACCTATTTCGATAGTAAGGATGGCTTTATCAAACTATCAAAAGAAGGCGTAATCTCGGCTTTTGCTCAGGACCTCCCAGCCAAGGAACAAGCAATTATCTATGCTACACAAACTCCCGCTTCTGAAGCAGTATTTGGTGCAAAGTCAGGCACCCCGGCGTGGAAAAATAAACCGAGCTTTTATGTGGTGGCAAAAAAGGACGGCGCAATCAATCCAGCGCTGGAAAGATTTATGTCTAAACGTATAAAAGCAAAAACAATTGAATTAGATGCAAGTCACGTACCTATGATTTCTAGACCTCAGGAGGTTTCTAAATTAATTATTGAAGCTTGCAAATAGACATACAAGCTATCAGGAAGACTTAAATCGATAAAGAAATGGGTCAAAGATGCAGGCATAAACAAAGCAATTACTTTTCACTGCTTTAGGGTTTCATTTGCGAACCTAATGAATACCGGATGCGATGTAGCAATAACATCAAAATTACTTGGGCGCATACGTCATTGATGAACACCTGATGATAAATTGAATAACAAGAGTCATATTAATTAAGAAGATTCATCAATAACGCTAAATTTCAGAAGTTCATTTGTCTTTATCTTTTGGTATAAAAAATGCTACTGAAATTCATTGGAAACTGTTTTTTTGCTGATTTAGTTTTATTGCCAAAATTTCTTCACCGAAACGGAATCGAACTTTTTATATTTGAATATTAAGACCTTATAGGTACGGAATGAGTAAGAAGGCTCTATAAATTCTCAAAGCATTGACTATTAATTATATAAAATTTACGAAAAATTTTGTAATCCCTATCGGACAAATGTCGAACTCTTTTTTGGAAGATTTAAAATTATTGGTACGATTGGCCGCTTGATCTTTGAAAAGAACCCTGTTGACTTTTCATGGGTAGAATCTTTATTTGAACTTCATTTTATCGGCCAGTGCGGCAAAATAGTCAGGCGACCATATATCTAATACTTTATCATCTGGAATAAACCTAACAATATCATCTTTTATATTACTGAAAGCTACTGAGTCAATTTTAGTTTTGAGGAATTTAATAAATGCTTCTTTTGAAATTTTTTTCATTTCTACATCACCAGAGTCTTGTGCCCTAAGTAAGAAATGATCGAGATTTAAAGGGATACTGTTTTTGATATACCATTCCATATCATACCAATCTCTTCCCTTTACGCGGTTTTTCCACTTACGAAAAAGAAGTGCATGCATTTTGCCAGCGAATAAATCTGGTAAAGTAAAACACTTTACATAAAAAGAAAATGGTTTTAATAAAAGTTTCTCTTCGGTTTGGAAACCGAGGGGAGGTTCGGTATCCACTTCGAGTTTTATCTTTATATTGGGTGTTGACCCCAAACCTTCCTGGGGAATTACTTTTTCCAATAATAGTTCTTTCCAAACAGTTTCTGATTTTAAAAAAGCGGAGTCAATATTGGTTTTATTGCTTTTATTTTTTTCCTTAATAGTAACATCCATCCCTAAGGCCTTAAATTCTGTAACGATTCCTTCTAAATAGGGTTCCAATTTAAATTCAGGATTTACTTCAAGTAAGGAGAAATCCAAATCTTCAGAAAACCTATTTAGATGATAAAATATACGCAAAGCCGTTCCACCATAAAAAGCTGCTTTTTCGAAGAATCCGGTTCTTTGTAATCCTGCAAGGGCTACCTCTTGCATAATTTCACGCAGCGCCTGCTCAGCCTGTTGTTTGTTTGAAGGTTTATATTCTTCAATCCATTCTTTTATCATATATCGGTAAGCATTTTAATTAGATTGCGAAGGCTATTTTTTTGGGGAGCATCACTTAGCCATTTTTTTATTTCGTTTATGTTTAAATGCGAGAGCGTTTGTTTCTCTATACGAAAATCTTCAATCAACACTTCTTTTGCTTGTTTAGGACTTCTTATAAGTACCCCGGAGGTAGTCAAAATTTTGTCGCATAAAGCTTTCTCTTTTGATGCGATCAGTATTGTTTGCCTTGGCGTTAATTCGATTCGTTGAATTCCAAAAGAGTAATATGGTAAAGGAATATGAATGTAAGTAAATCTTCCTCCATGTGTTTTGAACTTTTTACTTCTTTTCACAGTAACAGAAGTTATTTCATATACTTTTTCCGGAATCATTCCCCAATAAGATAAGGCTGATTCTAAAGAAATGTAACTCGGCCCCAACAAATGATTTGCTAGAAGAAAGGGTTCCGGTTTTGGTATATTTAATTTGGGTCCTGGAATGTACAGCCCTTTTTTTATTTGAGTTAAAACCCCTTTTTTTAGTAATTCGTTCGCTTTATCCAATGGCCTCTTGTAACCCTTAAGTAAGTCTTTAAGTGCTTGTATGGTAATCGGTTCTTCCCTATAATTATTGATTGCTTCTATAAATTCCACAATTGTAAAATTTTGAATAGATAATCGGATATATTCCGATATTCATTGCAAATTATAACATTTTTTGTAAAAAAATGTATGCATACACTGAACTGTCACATCCGTTCCCAAAGATTAGGTGAATTGAAGATTTTTAGAAGTCATTCATTTCGAATAATTTTTTCGTAAAGTTTTACCTTTTATACCTTTTTACTATCATGACAAAAATACTGTAGGAAGTTGCTTACCGTATTGCCTCTAAGAAACTGTAACGCTATTGCGATGTTACAGGTCTGACACCTGCCGGGGAAAGAGACAAAATCGAAATCTATTTTTATACCCTAAGTTCGGAATATAAAATCTGACTTGAAATTTCATCAAATGACTAAATGATCAAAAAAAGAAATAAAAAAAGTTTGAGAGAATACTATTTAATAAAGATAATATCTAAAAAGTCCGGCTTTCCTGTTATAAGAATTTGTTATAAGGCTTTATATTTTGTAGTCCCGACAGGAATCGAACCTGTATCTAAAGTTTAGGAAACTTCTATTCTATCCATTGAACTACGGGACCAAAAGGATTGCGAAATTAATGGTTTTCATTTTAAAAAATTCTCTACGCTAACTCCCTTTCAGAGATGAAAAAAAAAATCCGGCAACCTAAGTAACCGGATTCATATACCATTCTTATAGATAAAAAATGACTTATAAAGTTGACATATCTATCACAAACCTGTACCGTACATCGCCCTTCAGCATGCGCTCGTAAGATTCGTTGATGTCTTTAATATCGATTACTTCTACATCGCTTACGATATTATGTTCTGCACAATAATCCAGCATTTCCTGTGTCTCAGGAATGCCCCCAATCAGGGAACCGGCAAGTGTTTTTCTTTGCAACAAAAGATTGAATGCAGATATTTCAGCAGGCTTTGAAGGCGCTCCTACACAAACCATTTTGCCATCTCTTTTCAGCATCACGAGGTATTGATTATAATCATGCTCTGCGGAAACGGTATCCAATATAAAATCGAAATAATTGGATACGGCCTTCACTTGTTTCTTATCTGAGGTTAATACAAATTTATGTGCGCCGAGTTCGGCGGCATCTTTCTCTTTTGAAGGTGAATGGCTTAACATAGTTACTTCAGCACCGAAAGAAGCTGCGAGCTTTACAGCCATGTGTCCAAGGCCGCCAAGACCAACAACACCTACTTTGTCTCCTTCTTTTACACCCCAATGTTTTAGCGGTGAGTAAGTAGTGATACCCGCACAAAGCAAGGGGGCTACGCCTTCCAAAGGAAGTTTTTCAGAAACTTTCAGCACGAAATCTTCGTGCGCAACTATTTGCTTACTGTAGCCGCCGAATGTGATCCCGCTGCCATCTCTTTCTTTTCCATTATAAGTACCAACCATTCCAACTTCGCAATATTGCTCCAGCCCTTCTTTACAACTATCACATTCGCGGCAGCTATCTACCATGCAACCCACACCTACAAGGTCGCCTATTTTATATTTTGAAACTTTATCACCAACCGCAGTCACATGGCCTACTATTTCGTGGCCTGGTACAACGGGATAAACGGTGTTGCCCCATTCATTGCGTGCCGTATGCAAATCACTATGGCAAACGCCACAATATTTAATATCAATCTGCACATCATGTGGTTTGGGGCCTCTTCTATCAATTGAAAACGGAGCCAGGGGTGATGTTGCTTCCTGCGCCGCATATGCTTTTACTTCTGACATTTTTATAAATTTTTATTTCTAACAAAATTAAACATTAATTGTTTTAGGGTATAAGGCTGGGCTTTATCAAAGCCGTGCTTTTACAATATCTATATCTTTGCGATCGCAAAATTAAAATTATGGCGTTGCTTTTTGAACCACTAAAAATCAGGAATGTTGAGGTAAAAAACAGGCTGGTTGTTTCTCCGATGTGTGAATACTCAAGCGAGGATGGGTTTGCCAATGATTGGCACCTGGTGCATCTTGGCAGCCGGGCTGTAGGTGGTGCCGGGCTTGTGTTTACAGAAGCTACTGCTGTTTCTCCTGAAGGGAGAATAACGCCGGATGATCTCGGGATTTGGAAAGATGAACACGTTGAATTCCTGAAAAGGATTACAACCTTTGTTTCAAAAAATGGCGCAGTACCGGGTATTCAACTGGCGCATGCAGGCCGCAAAGCAAGCCATTTCAGCCCATGGAAGGGTGGCAAGGCTCTTAGTGAGAATGAGGGTGCATGGGAAACTTTAGCTCCTTCTGCCCTCGCATTTAAAGAAGGTGAGCCATTACCTAAAGAGATGAGCAAAGATGATATTCATAAGTTAATAAAAGACTTTAGTGATGCCACGAAACGGGCAATGGCAGCAGGTTTTAAAGTGATTGAAATTCATGCAGCACATGGGTATCTTATCAATGAATTTTTATCGCCATTAAGCAACAAACGCACTGACGAATATGGCGGCTCTTTTGAAAATAGAATAAGAATATTATTAGATATTGTGGCGGCAATAAGAGAAGTGATCAAAGAAGCAACACCCTTGTTTGTTCGCATCTCTGCAAGTGATTGGGTAAGTGGCGGATGGTCCGGCGATGATTCTGTAGCGCTGGCAAACGTTTTAAAAGCAAAAAGTGTTGATCTTATAGATTGCTCTTCCGGTGGCGTTTCACACGAACAAAAAATTCCTGTAAAGCCTTTATACCAGGTGCCTTTCTCAGAAAAAATTAAAATAGAAACAGGAATGCTCACCGGGGCTGTGGGGCTTATAACAACCGCGGAAGAAGCAGAGAATATTTTACAAAATAAGCAGGCTGACTTAATAATAATGGCAAGACAGTTTTTGCGTGAACCTTATTTTCCCTTGCATGCTGCAAGCGACCTTAATGTAGATGTAACCTGGCCTGTTCAATATGAGCGGGCAAAGAAATAGAATCTCCG
>JALYYM010000234.1 GCA_030946565.1 Bacteroidota bacterium
TCCCATTTTATTACCATTTTCTCGTCAGTAATCTTTCCCGTTTCCAGGCCAATAAGAGAGTTAACAATTTTAAACGTTGAGGCAGGCAGCACTCTTTCGGTATCCAGCCTCATGTTATAAACAGTAATCTCGCCGGAGGAATTATCTAAAATAGCAAAGCAGCCATCCACATGGGCTGAATCAAAATACTTTTTCAGATTGTTATCAATCTTCGCTTTGTTAACTGAGCAGGAAGAAATGAATATGCAGAGAAGTAAAATGAAGAACGGCGAATTTTTTTTCATAGAGGGATTCAAATGTAATAGCAATTATTTGGATAAGCGATATTCTGCTGTAGCGCATAGTGATTCATAAAATTCTATACCGTATTTTCTTATAAGCGCATCTTTTAAGAAAATATGAACCGGCACTTTGAGCTTTTTCCCCAGTTTGCAGGCGGCTTTACAAAGATCTTCCCGTGGTTCATAGTTTACCAGGTCTGCTTTGCCAGACTTACTTTTTTTTATTTTTATGGGGAAAAGGTGGCAGCTTATGGGTTTCCGCCAGCTTACGTTTCCATCATTGTAAGCCTGTTCAATCCCGCATTTCACGATGCCGGATTTATCTATTATTCCATAAGCACACATGCCTGATGAAATAGTAGGTGTAACCCAACCAAATTCTCGGTCATAAGTATATAATCCCTGGCGATTAATTTCCTTTTTTGATTCTTCTGTAAGATAGGGCAGCACTGCATCGTAGGCCTTTTCAATTTCTTTTAGCTCATCATTTTCCAATGGTGCGCCTGCATCGCCATCTACACAACATCCTCCTTTGCATTTCGCCAGGTCGCACACAAATTGTTCTTCAATTACTTCATCACTTATAAGAATGTCGTCTATTGCGATCATTTGGCAAAAGTACGCCCCTAACCGGACAGGAACACCCTTAACCACGAAGGGAAAAAAATAATTTAATTTTCAGATATTATCCTTCCCCTTCGGGGAAGGGTAGTCCGAATGACTCCTTTGGAGGGATGGGCTGTTACCGCCACTTTAGTGTATTAATCAGGTGCATCATATCTTCCTGCAGAAAAGCATTTACAGGGCGAAGAGAATCTTCATTAGGTGTGGCGTCGAAATATAAAGCGCCTCTTAAAAAATTATGAACTGTATCTGATAAAAAAAATTGTTTTGCTGTAGCCACACTACCGGAAAGGCGAAAAAATATGCCGGTAATATTATTAGGCGTGTGCATTATACTGTCTTCAATAGAATAAGCTTTTATATCATTTTTATAAGTCAGGTTGTAAGAATCATTCACCATATTCTGAAATGTATTTTTACCAATAGAGTCCCTGTAACCTGTTGGGGACTTCACTTTATAAACCGATGTGCCACCTATGATTTTATAGCTTATAAATATTTTTCCGTTGAACGCGGGAAAATTAATATTGATCCAATATGGATTTTGTAAACTGCTGTCAAAATAAGTTGAATCCCTTACTACCTGTGCATATACGGGATATTCAAAAGAATACGGAAAAGAAGCATTGTCAAATTTTACATATTCTCTTTTGGGGAAATCAATTTTATAATAACCTTCTTTTTTTGAAGTATAAGTGGAATTACAACTCACGAAAGTAAGGAGACATAATAGACAAAAGAATAAGCTAATTGAAAATGTCTTTTTCAAATTAATCAGGTTGTCCGGCCGCAGCAGATTTTAAAATGACCTTTACTTTTTCTATGCGGTTTCTATTTATTATTAAGGGTACAAAGGTATAAGGACCTGAAACAATGGAGGTGTTAACTTGTGGAAATTCGCCGGCAATTTCAAGTACCAATCCTGCAAGGGAATCACTATCTCCGCGGGCTTTATCAAAAGTATCTACCGGCAATTTCATCGCTTTGCATACATCGTTTATCATTGTTTTGCCTTCAAAAATATAGTTGAAATCATCAAGCTTTTTATTTGCGCTTTGCTCATCATCAAATTCATCCTGTATATCGCCTATTATTTCTTCCATCACATCTTCAAGTGTTATAATCCCTGAAGTGCCGCCAAATTCATCAACCACTACAGCAAGGTGAATTCGCTTATTCCTGAAATCCTGCAATATGTCTTCAATCAGTTTTTGCTCATGTACATAAAACACAGGCCGCATAAGGCTATGCCAGTCAAACATTTCTTCGTCAAGATGCGGTATCACGTCTTTGGTATGTAATATCCCCGTGATTTCATCGAGATTGTTCTTATACACCGGAAATCTTGAATAGTGCATTTCTTCTACCCTGCTTTTTAAATCTGTAAAAGATGTGTTCATTTCAATACCGCTCACGTCGAGGCGTGTACGCATTGTTTGCTTAACGGTTGTATTACCAAATTTTCTTATGCCTTTTAATATTTGCTTTTCCTGTGACGTGGCTTCATGGTCAGGTAAGAGGTCAATTGCGTAGTCCAGTTGTTTATCATCCATACGTGAAGAACCGGAGTTGAAGGTATTTTCAATCCTGTCACTAAACTTTACAAGGCGCGTACTTATTCTAAAAAATAAGCTGTTGAAAACTTCAATAAGCAATGAGGCCGTAGAAGCAAACCATATTTTATGATGTGTGGCCCACACTTTCGGAAGTACTTCGCCAAACATAACCAGCAAAAAGGTAACAACTACTACTTTAATAAGAAACTCAGCTATTCCATGCACACCAAGCGCCTCAACCCAACTATCCATTAAAGTATTTGATATAAGTATGATACCAATATTCACCAAACTATTGGCGATAAGCATGGACGCAAGCAGCGTTTTCGGAGTTTCCAGGAGCGTTACTATCCGCTTAAACGAAGGCTGCTGCCTCGTTTTAAGCATATTTATATCTTTCAGCGTAAGAGAAAAAAAAGCTACTTCGGAACCTGCTACTAAAAAAGAAATAAAAAAAAGAATGATGATGGTAAAAAGAAGAATGGTAGTTGCAGCAGGAGTAATTGCTAGTAATTGAATAAAATGCTGGCCAAAAAAATGTACCGAATGATAATCCAAAACAAAAAATTTTAGTTAGAGATATGAACGGAGATTTCAATAGGCCGTTCGTTGGTTTTAAAAAGGTAATTTTTCTGATCCTTCATCCATTGGTGGAATTTCACTTCCTGCTTCATTGCCATTTTCTATACCTGCCTGGAGATTATCAGAGCGCTTATCCAGCATAATAAGGTTGTCTGCAATTATTTCTGTAAGTACTTTTTTATTGTGATCCCTGTCTTCCCAATACCTCGTTTTTAATCTTCCTTCTATATACACCAGGCTGCTTTTGTGCAGGTATTTTTGCGAAAGTTCAGCGAGCCCTCTCCATAAAACGATATTATGCCATTCTGTTTGAGAAATCAGTTTTCCCATTTTATCCTTGTAAGTTTCCGTAGTAGCGAGTGGAAATTTAGCCACCGGAATGTTGCCTTCAAGGTATTGTATTTCCGGGTCTTTCCCCAGGTTACCAATCAGAACAACCCTGTTTACACCACGCATAAAAAATCTTTTCTAAATTAAGAAATCACTTTAAACGAATTTAAAGATACATTTTAATCTATCAAATATGACGCGATAAATTTAGGAAAAGCCAACTGCCTGATTTGTTCTTTTGTAACTAAAACCAGATCATTTTCAAACGTTAGTGGCGTACTTATTTTAATATGAAAGAATTTTCCGGTTATTGTTTGATGCGTAAGCTGTTGCTTATATGTGCTTGATTCCGCAGTTATGGAGTATTTTTTTTTAGCAAAAAAAGAAGCAAATAATTCGGTTTTCAATAAATCTTTTCCTGTTAACACCTGGTTTGTTTCCAGCAGGATAAACTCGTAAAGGCTCTGCCATATATCTTTATCAATTCTTTTTCTTACGTACATTGAGTCGGCATACTCAACTATTAAATAATTAAAAAAGCGCTCTTTTCGTTTAATGCTTTTCTCTTTAACAGGTAAAATATTTACAAGATGTTTATTGAAAGCGGCACATTTCAACTGCAGAGCACATAAATCACATAATGGCTGCGCAGGCTTGCAAATTATCGCGCCAAAATCCATAATCGCCTGGTTGTAAATACCCGGCTCCTTTTTATCAAGAAGGTCACTTGCAAGAAGGGAGTAAAGTTTCTTTCCGGCAGGCGTATCAACAGGTGTTTTTATGCCAAAGAACCTTGACAATACCCTGAAGACATTCCCATCTAACACTGCATGTGGCTGGTTATAAGCGAATGAGGCAATAGCGGATGCCGTATAATCACCTACTCCTTTCAATGCAAGAATATCTGTATAATTTTCGGGGAACTTTCCATTGAGTTCGCTATCGATATATTTAGCAGAAGCAAGCAGGTTGCGGCACCGCGAATAATAACCAAGGCCTTCCCATAACTTAAAAACTTTTTGTTCCGGTGCAGCGGCCAGGCTTTTAGCGTCAGGAAATGCTTTTATAAATCTTTGATAATAAGCAAGGCCTTGCTGCACCCTCGTTTGCTGCAAAATAATTTCGCTTATCCATATCTTATAAGGGTCTTTTTCACCTTTCCAGGGCATTTTTCTTTTGTTATCATTGCAGTTCCATTCAAGCAAAGATTTAGTAAAAAACTTTTTATTTTTCATTGGGAGGCGGGAGGTAAATTTTGGTAAAAAAAGTCAAAATATGGAGTGTAAATTATTCAGAATGAATTTAAAATAAAGATTTATTAAATTTGTAAGAACCTGGTTAAACATTTTCGTTTAGACTTTTATATTTATAATATTTTCAAAACAGCAAAATGAGAAAAGCAGACCTTATTAATAAGATTGCCGAAAAAACAGGTATTCCCAAAGTGGATGTTCTGGTAACGCTGGAAACATTGTTTACAGAAGTGAAGGCATCTCTTGGCGAGGGAGAAAATATTTATATAAGAGGCTTCGGAAGCTTTATAACAAAGAAGCGTGCCGCCAAAATAGGCCGCAATATTAAAAAGAATATAGCCGTAGAAATACCGGAACACTACATTCCGGCTTTTAAGCCCGCAAAAGAGTTTGTACAGGACATTAAAAACAGCCCGCCGCCAAAATCTGAATAGTCTTACCTTCGCAACCGGAAAAAATATCCTTAAAAACTTTGAACAAGAGAATATATTTAACTGTAGCCGGCCTTATATTATTATTTGTCCTTTTCTTTTTTGGTAAAATCGAAACTCAAAAAGCCGAAGCGCCGCATACCACCCC
Organism: Bacteroidota bacterium; assembly: GCA_030946565.1. The sequence continues at coordinate 5,206 of JALYYM010000234.1, forward strand.
GGCGGCTATGGACGCCTTTAATGTGCAGATGTACATTACAAAGGCAAAGCAAAAACTTCCCCCTTCACAGGTAGCATACATATCAAACCTTGAAAACAACATTACCCGTGGGGACTTAAAAAAACAGGAAGGAAATCAATACACCAATCTTGCAAATTTCTGGAAAGACTCCGCAAATAGTTTCGTTCCCTATGCCTACTATATTAGCGAGGCTGCCAAATTGGATAATTCGGAAAAAAACCTCACCTTTGCTGCCCGCTTAATTTTAGAGAACATGCGGAGGGAAGATAATGTGGAGATAAAAGGGTGGGAAGCGGAGACGGCAGCGTCTCTATTTGAAAAGGCCTTACAGCTTGATCCAGACAATGACGACCTGAAAGTAGGATTGGGAAGTTGTTATGTTTACGGGCAGGGAATGATTGGCGATCCGCAGCAAACCATGAAGGGAATACAACAGTTGCTGCAGGTGGTTCGCAAAGATTCCAATAATATGCAGGCACAGATGGTGTTGGGTATTGGCGCCGTCATATCAGGACAGAATGATAAAGCAATTGATAGGTTGAAAAAGGTGGCCGGCTTCGATCCGCATAATCTTGAAGCAGTATCATGGCTTGCAGATGCTTATGCCGCCACGGGTGATAAGCAAAATGCGGTAAAATGGTATGAGCAAAGCAAACACCTCGTTAATAATCCTGCTTACAGC
>JALYYM010000239.1 GCA_030946565.1 Bacteroidota bacterium
CTGGCCAACAATAAAGCACAAAACGGAGATTATATAACGGCCCGACAAATGATGAATGAAGCTTTAAAGATCGAGCCAAAATTTGTTGATGCCTATCTCTCACTGGCAGGCATATACGCCAGCATGAAAAATTATACAGCCGCGGTAACTAATTTTGAAAAAGCATTTACACTTGATTCTGTTTACACGAATTATTACCTGCTGCCTTACTCGATTGATTTAGCAGGATGCGGAAGATTTGATGATGCATTAAAGGCTGTAAATATTTTTCTTACAAATCCAAAAATTAATGAGCGCAGTATTAAGGCGGGTGAATTTAGAAAGAAAACTTATGAGTTTGCCATTGATTACGCAAAAACACATCCTGAAAAAACATACGTCTTTAGCCCGGTTAATTTGGGTGATAGCGTAAATACAACAGACCTGGAATATTTTCCATCGCTTACTATTGATGGGAAGAAAATGATCTTTACCAGGCGAATAAAAAGTAATGAGGATTTTTACGAAAGCGATTGGGTAAACGGGAGATGGAGCAAGGCATATCCATTACCAGGCAACATCAATTCCACATCATTTAATGAAGGGGCGCAGAATATTTCCCAGGATGGGAAGTGGTTGATTTTTACTGGCTGCAATTTCCCTGAAGGGCTTGGTAGTTGCGATCTGTATATTTCTTATCTCGGTAAAAATGGCTGGAGCGAGCCGCAGAATCTTGGCCCAAATGTAAACTCTGAATTCTGGGAATCAACGCCATCGTTATCTCCCGATAAGAGGGATCTGTATTTTAGCAGCAATGTTCCCGGAGGCTTTGGCGGTAAGGATATTTGGGTATGTCACCGAAACGACAATGGCAACTGGGATGAGCCACTTAATCTCGGCGCCGAAATAAATACCGCGGGGGACGAAAGCACTCCATTTATTCATTCAGATAATCAAACATTATATTTCAATTCAACAGGACATCCCGGGTACAGTGAAAAACCGGATCTTTTTGTTTCAAGGAAATTGCCTGACGGCAAATGGAGTAAACCAGAAAACCTTGGTTACCCCATCAATACTATTGATGACGAAGGATCCATGATTGTGGCATCCGATGGAAAAACGGCCTATTATTCAAGTGATCGAAGCGACACAAAAGGTGGCCTCGATATCTACACTTTTGAATTAAGAAAAGATTTAAGGCCTCTAAAAACTTTATGGGTCAAGGGGAGGGTTTTTGATAAAAAAACCAGCAACGGTTTGCCCTCAACAGTAGAACTTACAGACGTAAATAACAGGCAACTCGTAAGTAAATTACAAACAGATGAGGATGGCAATTACCTGGTGACTCTTCCCGTGGGAAAAGATTATGCATTTAATGTAAAGCGCAAAGGATATTTGTTTTATTCTGAAAATTATAATATCAGTGACACATATCCTGATTCTACTTTCCAGGCCGACATTCCATTGCAGCCAATTGAAGTTAACGCAAGCATCGTTTTAAAGAACGTTTTTTTCGATACAAAAAAATCAGAATTAAAACCTGAATCAATTTCTGAGCTTGATAATGTGGTAAGACTTTTAAATGAAAATCCTAATTTAAAAATACAAATAAGCGGCTACACAGATAACGTGGGAAAACCAGAAGATAATTTAAAACTTTCTACCGGCCGTGCCGTAGCTGTAGTAAATTATTTGTTGAATAAAAGCGTGAGAAACGAACGACTGACTTTTAAAGGATACGGCGAAAAAAATCCGGTTGCAGATAATAGTACCGAAGAAGGACGGGCATTAAACCGCAGAACGGAATTAAAGGTAATTAGTAATTGAAATGAAAAACGTTAACTTTAAAACTTCAAATTTAGGTTATGAAACTTACGATAGTCGTTAGCAAAGGGGAAGAGTTTTTTATCGGTATGATTAAAGAAATTCCTGGTGTTCTTTCACAAGGAGAAACTGTAGAAGAAGCAAGAGAAAATGTACTGGATGCTTTGAATCTCTATCTTGAAGATATGCAAAATGAAGAAGATAACTTAACTAAAGTTCTTGAAGAAGATTTAATTATTAGCTAATGTCGATTAAAAGAAATCGATTTATTAAGCACCTTCAGGATAATAATTGTTATTTGCATCGTCATGGCTCAAAGCACGATATATTTCAAAATAAGCTTAGTAAGAAGAAAACAACCGTCCCTCGTCATCCAATCTTAGATAAAAATTTGTGCGATTTAATTTGTAAACAATTAGAAGTCGTAAAACTCTGATTGTTTCATTCTCATATTTATTATTATTTGTCAAAAGATCTTCGATACCAAATTGCGCTTACGCTTATACCTAATATTGGTGACGTTCATGCGAAAGCGTTGATCAATCACTTTGGAAATGCAGAAGCAATTTTTAACGCCCGTAAAAAAGACCTTGAAGCATTAGACGGAATAGGTTTTATAAGAGCAAACTCAATAAAAAATTTTCATGATTTTGACAAAGCTGAAGCTGAAATAGTCTTCATCGAAAAATATAAAATAACTCCTCTTTTCATAACAGATAAAAATTATCCCCAAAGACTTTTAAATTGTTATGATAGTCCTGCATTACTTTATTATAAAGGCAGCGCTGATTTAAATACTTCGAAAATTGTTGCGGTTGTAGGTACCAGGAATAATAATGAATATGGCAAAAATATTTGTGAAAAATTCGTCGAAGCATTGGCGACAGAAAATATAATGATCGTAAGTGGACTCGCGTTTGGAATAGACAGCATCGCTCATAAAAGCGCTATAAAAAATAACCTGGAAACCATAGGAGTTTTGGCCCATGGACTTGACATGATCTATCCATCTCAAAACAAAAGTTTGGCGAAACAAATGTCAACACAAGGAGGATTGCTCACAGAATTTCGAA
>JALYYM010000246.1 GCA_030946565.1 Bacteroidota bacterium
CAATCTTTTTAAATTCATTTTTATCACTTTTTTCCCACTAAGGCACGAAGGACACAAAGAAAATCCTTTGTGGGCTTTGTGTCTTTGCGGGATATTATTTTAATTCCAAAACCACCACAGAAAACGGCGGCATTTTTACACTCAATACATCTCCTTTGAACGAAGCACCATTAAAAACCTGCGGCACCACTTTATTGGGGTCTTCAAAAGTATTGTGGTCCTGCATTTTTTTTGAAGTCAATATTCTTCCACTCACCTTGCTAAATTTCTTTCCATCAATATTTATTACAATCGATTCGTCTTTACTGGAATTGATGTTCGTGAGAGACACATGAATAAGCCCGGTTGAATCTTTGGAAGCCGAACCTGAAACGGCCGGTAAACTTTCATTGCCAAATGTGTAATTATCTGTTTTTATATCAAGCGGCAACAGCATCGCATCCTGGTGTACATTGTACATTTCCATTACGTGATATGTGGGCGTTAAAATTATTTTTTCTTTATTGGTCAAAATAACTGCCTGCAATACGTTGATGGTTTGCGCCAGGTTTGCCATTCTTACACGATCCGAGTGATTATTAAAAATATTCAATGTCATGCCTGCAATCATTGCATCACGCATGGTGTTTTGCTGGTAAAGGAAGCCAGGATTTGTGCCAGGTTCTACATCATACCATCCGCCCCATTCATCAACCGCTAATGCAACTTTCTTTTCGGGATCGTACTTATCCATGATTGCCGAATGCTTTGTCACCAACTCTTCCATTTCCCAGGCCGACTTCAACGTTTGAAAATATTGCTGTTCTGTAAAGTCTACGGCGGACCCTTTATGATTCCATTCTATCACGGAATAATGATGAAGGCCGGTACCCGCAATCATGCCCCGGGGAATGTCACGCATAAGCACTTCTGTCCAGTGATAATCTGCACCATTGGCGCCCGAAGCGATACGAAATAAATTATGGCTATTTGTCCAGTCAGTCATGAACGTTGCATACTGGCGATAAATATTTACATAATATTCGGGCGTCATATTACCACCGCAGCCCCATGCCTCATTGCCGACACCCCAGTATTTTACGTTCCATGGCTTATCGCGGCCATTCGCTCTCCTCCAATCGGACATAGGACTCTTACCTGTAAAATTTACATATTGCAGCCATTGAGAAAATTCCTGCACAGTACCGCTTCCCACATTGCCGGAAAGGTATGGCTCAGCGCCAAGGCGCTCACACATGTTTAAAAAATCGTGTGTGCCAAAACTGTTATCTTCTGTAACGCCTCCCCACCAGGTATTTACCATTGTTGGCCTTTTATCTTTTGGTCCGACACCATCTTTCCAATGGTAGGTATCGGCAAAGCATCCGCCCGGCCAGCGCAATAACGGAATCTTCATTTTACGCAGGGCCACTATCACATCATTCCTTACACCTTCTGTATTGGGAACTGTTTTATTCGTATCGCCTACATAAAAACCATCATAAATACAGCGGCCAAGGTGCTCGGCAAAATGGCCGTAGATATCTTTATTGATTTGTTGCTTAACCGAATCTGTTTTAAGAATCATCTGCGTTTGTGCATGAATGTCTATCCACAGGAATAACAAAAAAAAGATGTTGGATATTTTTTTCATAATAAGAGATTTTCTATAATATTTATTTACCGTTGTGAAGAGTAAAAATATCTATTTAGAATTATTCGTAACAAAGGTTTTACTTTTTCGTTGTTAATCGCTGCAATAATTAATTTTTGATGATCAGAAAGGTTGATGCTTTTTAAATCTTTCACATCACCATCAGCAAAAATCCTCTTCCTGAATGGATAATTCCTTGCTTGAATTTTTATTTGACAATTATTCGCAATAGCACTGAAGCATGCGCATTAATATTTTGTTTGTATTGTTTTTTAAACACACCGACGTCTGCATGTTTCCAAAGGTCACGAATAGTAACTTTTCCTTTCAAACCTAATGATGAAAAGTCAATAGAAACATCGTGGGCACCATCAGCAATATTAAACAAGCCCACATAAAAATCTTTACTTCCACTTACATGAGATACCCACACCATGCTGCGATCTTTTTTATAAAGCTGACGCGGATTTTCACCTTGCTGATCTACGGCAAGTACTTCATCATTCGTAATCAATTTTAATTCTAATTCCCGGTTTTCGGGTTGATTGCCACCAAGCATTAACGGCGATCTGTAAAGGCACCAGAAATTTATGTGTGTATATAATTCATCTTCGGTAAATCGGCTATAACGCTCAGGCCCAACCGGGCCGCGTTTCGAAAGTTTTCCCATTTGTATCATATCACAATCAGGCCAGTGGCCCGGGCCTCCTGTACCTTCCCAACTTTTAGCATAGTTAAACATGTGTAAAATCATTTCCCAGTTATCCCAAAAGTCATCTGCCATCCGCCACATGTTCGCGTGTTCCATTACATGAACCGAATCAGCAAGCGGTGTTTCGCCGGGAGAAATGCTGAATACCATTGGCCTGCCGCTATGGTCAATTGCTTTTCTGTATCCTTCTATTTCCGCTTTGTGATAAGGGCGTGCAATGTCATCTACTTTAATAAAATCAACATCCCATTCTTTATATAATTCCAGTATGGAATTCAAATATTCCTGCGCCCCTGGTTTTGACATATCCAATCCATACATGTGGTTCATCCATAGACAAATGGAGGAGGTGTCAGCAATCATATCAGCCGTTATACCGTTAGTTCCTTTTATTGGTGATTTTGACCAAACGGCCTGTCGGGGTATGCCACGCATAACATGAATACCAAACTTTAATCCCAGTGAATGCACATAATCGCTCAGCGGCTTAAATCCTCTGCCGCCAAAAGCGGAGGGAAATTTATTAGGCTGCGGCAAGAGCCTTCCCCATTGATCCATTGTTAACCATGGCACATAAGACCCGTCCTGCAACCGCATTTGA
>JALYYM010000261.1 GCA_030946565.1 Bacteroidota bacterium
GTCACTGGGATAAGGCAACGAATGATTTCACTGATGTGTGGAAGAAAACGGTAACCGATGCCGCTACTGTGGGCCAGATTTATGTGATAAGCCCATGGCTTGATGAAAGCCTTCGTAAAAATTATGACGACCTTCTGGGCTTTCTTGATATTTTCAATAAATGCGGTGAACTGTGTAAAAAATCCGGATTAAAATTTGGCTACCATAATCACGATTTTGAATTTAAATATTCTTTGAACGGCAAACAGATCTATGATATTATTTTAGAGAAAACGGATCCTGCCTTGGTACTTCAGCAAATTGATATTGGCAACATGTATGGCGCAGGGGGCAGAGCATTGGAGATCATAAAAAAATATCCGGGCAGATTTGAAAGTATGCATGTGAAAGATGAAATTAAAGCAACTGATAAAGGGGAAATGAATGACAATTATGAAAGCACTGTTTTAGGTAAAGGTATTTTACCCGTAAAACAAATAGTTGATCTTGCAAAAAAATCTGGGGGCACCACGGAATTTATTATTGAGCAGGAATCTTACCAGGGAAAAACACCTCTTCAATGTGCCAAAGAGGATTTAGCAATTATGAAGCGTTGGGGATATTGATATTTTCCGGAGAGATTTTACTGCCACGAGTTACATAAATTTTCACGAAGTAAATACAGGGTATTAAGAAGTTTTTTTGTAAAAAATAGCTTATCCTTCTGCATATAAGCAGGCTTGATCCATATATAAGTTTCTAAAATTCTTGCATTGAAAAAATGTTCAGAGAACATCTTGAAAATATTTCTTTTTCTGCTAAGTTTCATTTCCACGGCGGTTCTTTCTTTGTATGCTCAAAAGAAAAATGAATCATTTCAATTACATATCCATAGAGCAACTCAGCCCATAAAAATAGATGGAGTAATGGATGATGCAGCGTGGCAAAGCGCTGAGGTAACTTCTCCGTTCTTCATGGTTCTCCCAATGGATACTTCTCTCGCTAATGTAAAAACGGAAGTAAGAATGTGTTATGATGATAATAATCTTTACCTCATAGCAATATGTTTTAAAGCTGCACCCGGCCCTTATTTTGTGGAGTCGTTGCGGCGGGATTTTAACTTCGGTAAAAATGATAATTTCCTGTTGTTCATGGATCCGTTTAATGATCTTACCAATGGCTTTTCTTTCGGTGCAAATGCAGCCGGCGCCCAATGGGATGGCACCATGTACAATGGAGGAAGTGTTGATCTTAACTGGGATAATAAATGGGTTTCCAAAGTGAAAAACTATGGCGACAAATGGGTTTTTGAAATGGCGCTTCCGTTTTCAAGTATCCGGTACAAGCAAGGAGTTAAAAGCTGGGGAATCAATTTTAGCCGTAACGATCTCAGGGCGCCGGAGAAAAGCTCATGGGCTCCCATGCCACGTCAATTTCCAACCGCCTCTCTGGCCTATACAGGTAATATTATTTGGGATGAATCGCCACCCGCATCAGGGGCCAACATCTCTTTAATTCCTTATGTACTGGGAGGATTAAGCAGAAATCATGAAAATAACACTGCCGCTAAATTCAGAAGAGATGCTGGCGTGGATGCGAAGATCGCGATAAGCACGGCCGTTAATTTGGATCTCACGGTGAACCCTGATTTTTCGCAGGTTGAAATAGACCAGCAGGTAACCAACCTTGATAGGTTCGAATTGTTTTTTCCGGAAAAGAGACAATTTTTTTTAGAGAACGGAGATCTGTTTGCCAACTTTGGCTACCCTTCCATCCGTCCCTTTTTTTCAAGACGGATCGGATTAAATGCTCCTATAAATTTTGGCGCCAGGGTAAGCGGCAAGCCGGATAAAAACTGGCGGATAGGAGCTATGGATATGCAAACAGGAACCGTAGGTGAATCAGGCTTACCTTCCCAAAATTTTGTGGTAGTTTCAGCGCAACGCCGCGTTTTTTCAAGATCCAATATTGGATTTATTTTTATTAATAAACAATCTATAAATTACCGTACCGCACCAGATTCGGGAAAGCCCGCTTATTCCCGTTATAACAGGAATGCCGGCATTGAATATAATCTTGCTTC